>JACPAP010000162.1:794-7840 GCA_016180765.1 Gemmatimonadota bacterium | reverse complement strand
GCGCCGCCGATTGACGCAAGCCTCGCCCAAACTAGCTTATACGACGCCTGGTGTTCTCAACGGAGGGGAGGTTGCCATGCGCTGGTCGAAGCTGCTGCCGCTGGCCCTGGCCGCCACGCTCGTGGCGTGCGGGCCTCAGTTGACGCGGCAAGAGCATGCGGTCGAAGAGCAAGCGATCCAGGGCCAGGTTCAGCTGTGGGAGCGGTCCCTGAATAGCGTGAAGCCGGATTCGATGGCCCTGGTCTACGAGCACAGCCCGGCCTTCTCCGCCGCGTGGCCCGATGGCAAACGGACCAGGGGCTGGGACGAGGAGGAGCAGGCGCAGCGGGATTTCGCGGCGCGGACCACGGCGTTCAACTTCGACGTGCAGGAGCCCGCGATCGAGATCCTGAGCCCCAGCGTGGCCCTCACCACGTTCAGCCACACCACGGACGTGGCGGACAGCCTGTCCGGGCGCGCGCTTTACTCGGGACGGGGCACCATCGTCTGGGTGAAAGACCGCACCGACAAGGTCTGGAAGATCCACACGCTGCAGCTCTCGCGGACGCCGGCGGCGCCAGCACAGCCGGGGCGGAGGCGGTAAGGCGGTAAGCCGGATAAGACGCTATCGGCCTTCGGTTATTGGTTTTTCCTCCGACCGTGATCGCGGACGGGCAGAGGACCCCTCATAACTGACAGCCGACAACGTCTCACGATCGATAGTGCGCATTAATCCGCACGTACGCCTCGGATAAATCGCAGGTCCACACCGTGGCCTCGGCCCCGCCCATGCCGAGGTCCAGCCGCAGCGCGATCGCCGGGGCCGTGAACACGGCGCGGGCGGCGTCTTCGTCGGCGTCGGCCACGGCACCGTCCTGAGCCAGGACCAGCCACTCGCCCGCCGGCCCGCCGGCTTCGGCGCGGCGCTGCGCCCAAAGCTGCATCCGCTCGGGGACGATGGGGATCCCGGCGGCACCGGCGGCCGCCAGGATCCGCCCCCAGTTGGGATCGCCGCCCGCCAGCGCGGTCTTCACCAGCGTGCTCCGTGCGATCGCCCGCCCCAGGTCGCGGGCCATGGGTTCCGTGGGGGCCCCGGTGACCTGGATCTCCACGAATCGCGTGGCGCCCTCGCCATCCTTCACGATCATCAGGGCCAGCTCCCGCGCCACCAGGGCCACCGCCTCCTCGAAGACTTTCCAGCCCTCCAGGTCGCGGCGGACTTCGACCTCGCTGGCGCCGTTCGCCAGCATGAGCACCGTGTCGTTGGTGCTGGTGTCACCGTCGATGGTGATGGCGTTGAACGAACGGTCCGCCACGCGGCGCACCAGGTCGCTCAGCGGAGCCACTTCCACCACGGCGTCCGTCGTGAGGACGCCCAGCAAGGTCGCCAGGTTGGGATGGATCATGCCGGCGCCCTTGGCCATGCCGCCCACCGTGACCACGCCGCCGGTGGTCTCGACCTTGACGGCCAGGTGTTTCGGTTTGGTGTCGGTCGTCATGATCGCGCGGGCGATCTCCGGCCCGTGGGCCGGGTTCATACTCTTGGCGGCGCGTTGCACGGCGCGCTCGATCCGGTCCAGCGGCAGCTGCACGCCGATCACCCCGGTAGACAACACCAGCATGGTCCGCGCCGGCAGCTCGAGCGCGGCTTCCGCCGCGCGGGCCATGGCCTCCGCCGCCTTGAGACCGCGCTCGCCGGTACAGGCGTTGGCCACGCGCGCGTTCATCACCACGCCACGCAGCCGCCCCGGGCGCTCCTTGAGCAACGCCTCGTCGTACAGCACCGGCGCGGCGCGCACCCGGTTCTGCGTGAACACGCCCGCCGCCGCGCACGAGGTGGCGCTCACCAGCAGGCCGACGTCGGGTTGACCGCCGTCCTTCAGTCCGGCCGCAACGGCCGACGCGTTGAATCCGGTGGGGGAGGTGACGCTGCCGTCCGGCAGCCGTTCGTGCCCGGGCACGGCGCCAAGCTAGTGGGGCGCGTAGGGAACGGCAACGTAATAGGGAGCGGCAACGGCTTGTCTGCCCGCACCTCGGGTAGTATTGTTGCCCAACCTTCCCGCTGGAGGCCCGGCAGATGTCGGACCCCTTCCTCGGCTCCGAAGAGTACGGCGAGCGGGCTCACGAGTTATACAACCAAGGCCAGTACGATGAAGCTGTCGAGGTGCTCCGCGAGGGGCTGTCGCTCTATCCCTCCTCCGCGGAGCTGCACATCGGCCTGGGGTACGCGCGCCTGGCGCGCGAGGAATACGCGTGGGCCCGGGCGGGCTTCGAGCGCGCGTTGGGGCTGCATCCGGGACAGGAGGACGCGCTGGCGGGCCTGGCGGAAACGCTGCTCAAGGTGGGCGAGCGGGCCCGGGCGCTCCGGTGCTACGACGAGATCCTGGCCCTCGGCTTCCGCGAGGACCACGATCTGATGATCCAGATCGGCCGGGCGCTGTTCCGAGAAGGCATGTTCGGCCACGCGCGCGGATTCTTCGAGATCTGCACCACGCATCATCCCGAGTCGCCGGAGGCCGCCGCGAGCCTGGGCTACGCCGCCCACCGACTGGGCGACGAAGCCAGCGCCCTGTACTGGCTGCGCCGCGCGCTGGACCTGGACGGGACGCACTCGGAGGCGCGCATCTACCTCGGCAACGTGCTCTACGACCGGGGCGAGTACGAAGCGGCGCTGGTGCATTTCGAGCGCACCGAGCCCCACGAGCACACCGACGAGCTCGCGATCTGGCGGATCGTGGAGCTCAAGAAGTCCATCTACCGGCTGCCCGTCGGCGATCCCGAGCTGGTCCCGTGGCGTCAGCGGCTCGAGGAGCTGGAAGGCGACCTGGAGTCGGTGGATCAGCTGCTGGCCGAGATCGAGGCGATCCAGCCGGACGGCACGGTGCGCGATCCCACGCAGCTCGAGCTGTTCGGCACGTTGCTGGTGGAGCTGCAGGGCATGCAGCAGCGGCGCTCCACGGAGATGCACCGGGTGCGCACCACCCGCGGCGTCACCTACGCCGGGACCTGGGAGGAGATCGTCCTCCAGATGAAGATGGACGACCGCCACTGGTCGGAGGTCTCGCTCATCGACTACATGGAGCAGGTCGCCCGGAAGCGCCGGGCGGAAACCGGCGTGATCATCCCGGCGACGGACGCGGAGGCCTTTGTGCGGGGGAGCGCGCTGGCGGGGCTGCTGCGAATCCTGCGATAGCTTGGCGCTCGGTGCTGCGGCGCGGGAAACGGGAAAAGAGCAACGGGAAACGTGGGCTCCACGTCCTACGTTTCCCGTTTCCCCGTTCCCGTTTCCCGTCGTTCTCAGAACATCGACATCGCCAGGAACGACCGGAGGTTGTCGTTGGTGACGCGCAGCCGCTCGCTCAGCAGGCGCACCACCGACCAGAGCACCTTGTAGGCGATGTCGCGGTTGAAGTCCAGCAACATCTCGAAATCCGACCGCGTGATCGTGAACAGGGTGCAGTCTTTATTGGCGATGGCGTCGGTGGAGCGCTCCGAGCGGTCGAAGACGGACATCTCGCCGAAGCACGCGCCCGGCTTGAGGACCGTGAGCGCTTCCTCTCCGGAGCCCGGGACCACACGGGAGATCCGGACTTCGCCGTCCGAGATCATGTACAGTCGGTTGCCGGGCTCGCCTTCCTTGAAGATCGTCTGCCCAAACTTGAACGACTGCTCCTTGCAGACTTCGGCGACGCGCGCCAGCTCCTCGTCGGTGAGATCGGCGAAGATGGCTGCTTTCTTGAGCAGGCTCAGATCCATTCACGCTCCGGGCGCGGGTCGCGCGTGTCGTTCCCACGGTTCGCGCCAAATGGTCGGTGCCCGTGGATGGGACCGGTTGGAACGGCACTCGGCTGATGCAAGCTACAGGTGGGCTGGGGGGCGAGCAAGCGAGACCCTGGGTCCGGCCCCCGGATGTCCTTACGGCGCTTCGGGTTCCGCTCGCCGCGGCGTTCCTGGTGACGGACCGGGCCAACCTGCGGCTCGCGATTCTGGGAATCGCGGCGGTGACCGACGTGATCGACGGGATGTGGGCCCGGCGCCTCGGCGGTTCGCGCGTGGGCGTGGTGCTGGACCCGGTGTGCGACAAGCTGTTCATGGCGGTTGCGTTTTGGGTGGTGTACCGGAGCGGCGCGCTCACCGGGTGGGAGATCGGCGGGATCCTGGTTCGCGATATTTTGGCCGCGCTGGCGTTCCTGGGGACCCTGGTGCTGGGACATCCTACCACGCTCCCGGCTCGGGCCGGCGGCAAGGCGGTGACCGTCTGCCAGTTGCTCGCGCTGGCGGCGTTCGTCACCGGTTCCGATCTGCTGCGCCCGCTCGCCTGGGCCACGGCGGCGATCGCGGTGTATGCCATCGCGGACTACACGCGGTTGGCGTGGCGTCTGTGAACTTATCTAACGAAGCGCTTATGCGGCCCCTCCGCCTTCTGCCGTTTCTGCTGTGCCTGCCGTTGCCCGGCCGCGCCCAGGAGTTCGTGCCCCCCCAGGAGCAGGCGGCTGGCGGGACCGGCAGCCTGCGCATCGGCATCTTCGGTTTTGCCTCCCGCGTCGGCGTGGACTTCGCCGGCACCAACCAGGTGATCGTGAGTCCCACGCTGGACGTGGCGGACCTGTTCACCAACCGCCTCCGGCTCAGGCCGTCGGCGGAGATCGGCCTCGGGGATACCGTCGCCACCTACGTGATCAACCTGGAGCTGATGTACCGATTCACCGCCGACCAGGAGATCGCGGTACCCTACATCGGGTTCGGCGGAGCGGTCATGAGCCAGGAGCGCTGCGCCACGGCGGTGGACTGCCCGCGGCTCTGGGCCCAGTTCGCGCTGGGGTTCGAGCTCAAGTTCCGGGAACAGATCAACTGGCTGCTGGAGTACCACGGGGAAGACGGCTTGCGTCGCCATCGGTTCTTCATCGGCCTGGCCACCAGGAGAGGATCGTGACCATGAGCAACGTCCGCACCGTGCGGCTGGACTGGTTGGGCAAGGGCATGCGGTTCCGTGCCGTGGGAACCGAACCCGCCACCCCGGCCGTCGAGATTGACGGCGACGGCAACAGCGGCCCCAGCCCGATGATCACGCTGCTCTTCGCGGCGGCCGGCTGCTCGGGATCGGACGTGGTGTCCATGCTCCAGAAGATGCGGGTGCAGCTCGCGCAGGTCTCCATCGAGGTCCGCGGGCAGCGCCGGGAGGAAGAGCCGCGACGCTACATCGCGGTGCATTACCGCTACCTGATCTCGGGCGAGGGTGTGGACCAGAACCAGGCCGAGCGGGCGGTTTCCCTCTCGCTGGAGAAATATTGCTCGGTGGTCCACTCGCTGGCGCCGGACATCAAGGTCACCCACGAAGTGGTCCTGGCGTAGGATCGCGAGGCTGGTCGCGCTGGTGGCGCTGCCCGGCGCGGCGCAGGCCCAACGGGAGCGCGAGTGGCGGGTGCAGGCGCTCGGCACCGTGGCCCCCGCGGCGGAGGCCTTTGTGGGCGGCGGCTTGGGGCTCATCCTGCGGGCCCGGTCGCGCCTGGGCTTTGGCCTCACGGCCGCCCTGGGGACGCGCGACGGCAACCTCGCGGGTCGAGGGGAGGTGTTTCTGTCGTTTGTGCTCGATCCCTTCAGACAGCGGGGGGTCGCGCCCTATGCGGCCGGCGGCGTCGCGGTAGTCAGCGACCGGATCGCGACCAGCGAATACCTGGTGGCGACACTGGGATTGGCCGCGAATCCCGCCCGGCGGACCGGGTGGTTCGTGGAAGCGGGGGTGGGGGGAGGCCTGCGACTCGCCGTCGGGCTCGCGCTCCGGCGGCGAACCGGCTGACGCTCAGCGTGGCGCGCCGACGGGCGCCGGGCGCTGGATGACGGGCTGGCAGTACCGCTCGCCCAGGCGCCGCAGCTGGTCCAGCTCCGCGTCCGTCAGGAGCTCGTAGCGCTCGGCGAGGTAATCCATGGTATCGTCGAACCATTCCTTCTGGTGCTCGGGAGCGGCCTCCAGGACGCCGCAACGCAAAATGTGGCTGTAAAGTTCGTCTCGGGCTTGCTCGAATGGCCCGGGGGTGTTGGCGGGGCGTCTGGAGGTCTTGCGGGTACCCAATGCGGCTCCTCGGGTGCGGGATCGGTACTGTGGAGGGGGGAACTTAACGGGGCCGGGCGCGTCGGTCAAACCGGGCCGGAGGGGCCGCAGAGGCCGCAGGCGACGTGCTCTCCGGCACCTGTTGCTGCGGCCTCGGCGGCCCCTCAGGCCCCTGCGGCCCATTGCGCTTCTGCCGCCCGCGCCCGCGCCGCATTAGGTTGTGGCAATGGAGACCACGCTGCCATGCACGAACAGACCTACGATCCCGAGCGCGTAGCGCGCCTGGTCGCGTTGCTGCGGGCCCTGGCCGCCCGCATCGACGCCCTCGCCAGCGACGCCGACCTCCTCGCCGCCGGGCCGGAGTTGATCAAGATGATGGGCGACGCCCGGAGCGAGCTGTTTCACTACGAGGTGCGGATCACCTACGACACGCCCGAGGTGGCGGAGAGCCGTCGCATCGTGGAGCAGGCGCGTCAGCAGTTGGACGCGCTCGCCTTCGATGCCCCGAGCGACGAGGAGGATGAGCCGTGGCGCAGGGGATGAACCTGAAGCCGTTCTACTGGGGGTTGGGCGTCGTGGCGTTGGGCGGCGGCGCGTGGATCTGGGCCTCGGCCAGCCGTGGGCCCGGCGCGGCACGGTTCACGGAACTGCCCCCGGCCACGGAAGTGGCGGCCGCGGCGGGCTTCGAAGGCTACGTTCTGGGGAGCGACTCGGCGCCTGTGGTGGTTGATGAGTACGCCGATTACCAGTGTCCCTATTGCGCTCGCTTCTGGGCGCTGACCTTCCACGACGTCGAGCAGCGCCTGATCCGTTCCGGCAAAGTGCGCTGGCGTTTCCACGATCGCCCGATCGACGGGCTACACTCACACGCCCGCGCGGCCGCGCACGCGGCCGCGTGCGGGGACGAGCAGGGCCGGTTCTGGGAAATGCATGATGCCTTGTTCGGGAACCAGGGCGGGTGGAGCGCGCAGCGCGATCCGGGACGCACGTTCCGAGGGTACGCCCAGGCCGTCGGGCT
>JACPAP010000162.1:0-788 GCA_016180765.1 Gemmatimonadota bacterium | reverse complement strand
AGTACGACGATTGCATGGAGACCGGGCGCTACCGTGGGCGGGTCCAGGCGCAAGCCGAGGCTGCGGACCGGCTCGGCATCAGCTCCACACCGACCATCGTCATTGGACGCATGAAGTTCCCGCAGCCTCCGGCCTACGACGAGTTGAGGCGGGTGGTAGACAGTCTGAGTGCCAGGCCCACTCCATCACGGTGATTCACCGGATGGTCACCGCGACGCTGGCCCTCGCCGGGTTCTTGGTGTCGCTCTACCTGTGGCTCTGGAAACTCGGGGTGGTGGGGAGCCTCGCCTGCGGCCCGGGCGGGGGGTGCGAATACGTCCAGACCAGCCCCTACGCCATGCTGTTCGGCATCCCGGTGGCCTTCTACGGCGTGAGCGGCTACCTAGTGCTGCTGGTGATAAGCCTGATCGGCCTCCAGCCCCGTTGGGTCCCACGCCGCGAGCCCACGGTGGCCCTGGTGGCGCTGTCCGGCGCCGCCGTCGGGTTCACGGCGTATCTCACCTACCTCGAGGCGGCCGTGATCCACGCCTGGTGCCAGTGGTGCCTGGTGTCGGCGGGGATCATTAGCGCGATCTTCCTCACGTCGCTGGCGGGCCTGCGGGCCGGAGCAACTCCAGTCGCAGCGTCAGACGGGTGAGCGTCAGGCCTCCGCTGTTCCCCGAGGAGGGTAGCAAGTTGCTCGGTCATGAAGACGCCCCCGGGGTTGTTGACGTTGGAAACCCCGACCTTTATACTGTGCCCGTTTTTGGCCCCGTCCGCAGGAAGCTTGGCAGAGGGCTGGCCTGGGA
>JACPAP010000161.1 GCA_016180765.1 Gemmatimonadota bacterium | reverse complement strand
CGCGCGAGTACGCGGAGATTGCCGAGAAGCTCCACGCCCTCGCGAGCTAGTCGGCGTTACTGGCGCTAGCAGGTCTGGGAGCCCTGCGTGCCGGAGCAGTCAGCCCGCGGACCCGCGATATCCGCGCAGGCGGTGGCGCCGGGGGCGAACGACGTGAGCAGGACGATCATGGCAAAGCGGATGCGACGCGACATAACGAGCCTCCGAAGAACCGAAGTTGGCTGCTGGGACGCCGGGAACCTGCCCCAAACTGTTGCTGGGGGGCCTCGGGCGTTAGTGCGTTTTTGGGACACCCATAGGGCGTTTTGGGGACATTTGTGCTGATTCTGGCTGCCGTAAGACCTTCCATGCTGGCTCGGCTCCGCCACGCGGCTGGGCACCGCTTCCAGTTCCTGCCCGTCCCATCCTGGGACGAGGGGGTCCAGGCGGTGCTCCGGCGCCCGGTGGAAATCGGGGTGGTGGACCCCGACCTGGAGGGGGCCCCCACCGCCCAGGGCATCCAGCGGATGCGGGCCCTGTTCCCCTCCCTGCCGGTCATCCTCTACACCGCCCTCACGCCCGACCTGGCCGGGGTGTTGTTGCAACTGGGACTCAGCGGCGTCCGGCAGGTGGTGATCCTCCGGCACGACGACCACCCCCAGCGCCTGGGCGACCTGCTGGTGGCCGAGGCGGCCCACGCAGTCTCCCGCCAACTGATCGAGGCAATCGGAGACCTGCTGTCGGGATTCCCGGGAGAGCTGCGCTGGGCCATCGAGACCGGCGTCCGGGAGCCCGCCGCCATGCAATCCGTCAAGGCCCTGGCCGATCGGGCCAAGATGGACCGCCGCACCTGCCTCCGGTGGTTTGCCAAAGCCCAACTCCCGCCGCCCAGCGTGACGCTCACCGCGCTGCGAGTGGTCTACGCGCACCGCCTGCTACAGGACCCCGGCTATACCATCGAAGACGTGGCCACCAAGCTCGGCTACGCCCAGACCCGGTCGTTTAACCAGAACGTGCGAGAGGTGCTGGGCCGCACGCCCGGCGAGATTCGCCTCTCGCTGACTCCCGAAGAGGCGCTGGCGATCGTGCGGGAACGGTATTTCAGCCGCCGGCAGCTGCGCCTGGTGAAGGCATCATGACTGAACCACTCGCCATCCTGGTGGTGGATGACGAGCCCGCCATCCGCCGCGCGCTCGAGCGAGCCCTCAAGCGGTGGGGGCACACCGTCCACCTGGCGACCTCCGGCGAGGCCGCCTGCGAGATCCTGGGGGGGTACCCCGTGGACTTCGTGCTGATGGACCTGCGCATGCCGGGCATGTCCGGCCAGACTCTGTTCCATAGCATCGTGGCCCGCTGGCCCCACTTGGTGAGCCGGGTCGTGGTGATGACCGGCGATCCCGAGGCTGAGGACCACCACGACTGGCTGCGGCACCACGATCTCCCCATGCTGATGAAGCCCTTCGAGCTGGCTCAGCTCGAGCTGCTGGTCCGCACGGTGGCGGCGGAGGCGGAACGAAACCGCTCGCAGGGCTGACCGGCGAGCGCGCGACTTGAGCGTGGTGCCAGCCAGCGATCCCCTGCTCGTCCTCCGGGAATACCGGCAGCTCGCCCCCTGGGGCCTCCGCGACCTGGCGACCGTGGCCGGCGCCATTCTCGATGCGTCGGGGATCCGCCCCATCAACGCCGCGGCCTGCGCCTACCCCAACGAGCGGACCATCCGCTTCTACGTCACCCGCGGTCTGGTGACCCCCCCGGAAGGCCGCGGCACCGCCGCCACCTACTCGTATCGCCACCTGCTGCAGGTGCTGACCATCAAGCTCCGCCAGATGGAGGGCGCCACCCTCGCCACCATCACCAAGGAGCTGGCCGAGCTGACCGGGGACGTGCTGGAGCGCCGCGTCGCGTCCGCGCTCGGTCCCGGCGTGCCGGCCCCGGCCCGGCTGCCGCTGACCGGCCGCGACATCGCTCCGCGAGGCCGGGCCGGGCGGGCCCTGCACTCCCTGTTGGCGCACGTCGAGCCGGAGCCCCAGCAGCTCTCCGGCGGCCGCTGGCACCGAGTGCCCGTGGCCCGAGGCCTCGAGTTGCACGTGCATGAGGACCACCCGCTGGCCCGCCGCGGCGTGCCCCCCAAGGACGTAGCCGACGCCATCCAGCTGGTCGCCGCACGGCTGCTGGGCGAAGCGGAGCGCCAGCCGCCGGCACCGGCGGAGAAGGACCAACTCCAGCCGACCTAGTCTCTCCGTCCGTCTTCCCACCAGGAGCGCGTCATGTCGTGGTTGCTGCTGATTCTCATCGTCGCCGCCGTGGTCTGGGGCATCTCCGCGTACAACGGGCTGATCCAGCTCAAGGGCGACACGCTGAACGCCTGGAAGCAGATCGACGTGCAGCTCAAGCGCCGCCACGATCTGATCCCCAACCTGGTCAACGCGGTCAGAGGGGCCATGGACTTCGAGCGGGAGACCCTCGAGGCCGTGATTCAAGCCCGGAACCAGGCGGTCAAGATTCAGGCGGAGGCGCTGCCCACAGGTGGGGTCAAGAAGCTGGCGGCCGCCGAAGCGCAGCTGGGCGCCGCGCTGTCCCGGCTCAACGTGGTCGTGGAGCGGTACCCGCAGCTCAAGGCGACCGGGAACATCGGCCAGCTGCAGGAGGAGCTGACCTCCACCGAGAATCGCGTCGCGTTCGCCCGCCAGCTCTACAACGACACGGCCACCAGCTACAACGTGCGCCAGCAGCAGTTCCCCTGGACCCTGATCGCCGGCGTGGCCAGGGCGGAAATGGTCGAGCTCTGGGAGATCACGGACGAGCAGGAACGCGCGGTCCCCGCGGTGGACCTGTCGAGTAAGCCGAAGGCGTGAGCGACGCGAATCTCTTCCAGCAGCAGCGGCTGAACCGGCGCCGGTCGGCGGTGCTGGTCACCATCTTCCTGCTGTTTTTCGCCTGGATCGGGTTCGGCGGGGATTACATCCTTTATCTCTCGACCATGCCGGCCTCCACCCCCGCCGCGAGCCGGGGGGCCCGGAGCACCTACCATCACACCTTCCCCTGGTGCGGCATCGGCGCCACGCTGCTCGGGATCGGCATGGCCTGGTACGGCTGGCGGAACGGCCCCAAGCAGGTGTTGTGGGCCACCGGGGCCTGGGAGCTGGTCCAACCCGCCAAGCCGGAAGAGCAGCAGCTGGTGAACGTGGTGGAGGAGATGGCCATCGCCTCCGGGCTTCCCAAGCCCTCCGTCTGGATGGTTCCCGACAAGGACCCCAACGCCTTCGCCACCGGCACCGACGAGCGCCACGCCCACATCGCGGTCACCGAGGGTCTGCTCACCACGCTCACCCGGGACGAGCTGCAGGCGGTGGTGGCGCACGAGCTGGCGCACGTCAAGAACTACGATGTGAAGCTCATGACGCTCCTGGCGGCGCTGGTCGGCGTGCTGGCTCTGATCTCGGACGGCACCCGGCGCTTCCTGGGGCGGGGCGGCGCGCGGGTGGCGGGCCGGCGGTCCGGAGGGGGCGGTCGCAAGGGCGGGGTGGGGCTCCTGGCCATTCTGCTGGTCCTCTGGCTGGTGAGCGTGCTGCTGGCTCCCCTGGTGTCGCGGCTCTTGGCGCTGGCCGTCAGCCGCAAGCGTGAATTCCTGGCAGACGCGTCCAGCGCGCAGTTCACCAGGAACCCGGCCGCCCTGGCGTCGGCGCTGCGGAAGATCGAAGACGCGGCGGCGCCGACGACGACGATCCACCGGGGCACCGCCCACCTCTGCATCGCCGACCCCCTCGGCCGGCGCGCCTCGTTCAAAGAAGGCTTTCTCGCGGACGTGTTCGGGACCCATCCTCCCATGGCCGTGCGCATCGCGCGGCTCAAAGCCATGGCGTACCAGTACCAAAAGACCGGCGTCATTCCGGAGGCGGTGTGACTCCCCTGGCCGGGGCGATACTTCTCGCCCTGGCCGCGCTCACGGTCCTCGCGATCATCTGGATCCCTCGCCGGGCCCGAACGGCGGCCCGGCGCGCTGTCCACCAGTTCGGCGTCCGACTCGACCGCTACAAGCTGATGAGCCGCCGCGTCATTCGTGGCGAGTTACTGCGCGACCCGGCGATCGGGGACGCCCTGGAACAGCACTGCCGCACTCGTGGCCTCAGCCAGCTGGAAGCGCGAGTCCGCGTCGAGCAGTACGTGGAAGAGATCGTGCCCTTCTTCAACGTGCTGTCCTATTACCGCGTCGGCTACAACCTCGCCCGGGCGCTGCTCCGCCTCCTGTACCGCACAAGCTCCGAGTACCAGGATCGCGAGTCGCTGAACGCCATTCCGCGGCGAGACGTGGTGGTGTACCTCATGAACCACCGCTCCAACGCCGATTACGTGGTGGTGGCGTTCGTCCTGGCCCGGGCCGTGAGCATCAGCTACGCCGTGGGCGAGTGGGCCCGGGTCTGGCCGCTGGAGTACGTGTTCAAGTCGTTCGGCGCCTATTTCGTGCGGCGGCGCTACCGGGAACCGCTCTACCACACCGTCCTGGAGCGGTACGTCCAGCTCATCACCCGGAACGGCGTCACCCAGGGCATCTTCCTCGAAGGGCGTCTCTCTCGCGACGGCGCGCTGGGCCCGCCCAAGCTGGGCCTGCTCGATTACATCGCGCGCACGCTGCGCGATCCGGCGTTCGATCGCGACATCTGGCTCGTGCCCGTAGCACTCAACTACGACCGCGTGCTGGAAGACCGCTCCCTCATCCAGGAGTTGCTGGAGGACGGCGCGCGGCCGCCCCGCTGGCGCCAGCTCGCGGGCGTCACCCGGTTCCTGGCGCTCAACCTGGCGCGGCTGCTCACCGGAAGCCTCCGCCGCTACGGCCGCGTGGCGGTGAACTTCGGGACGCCCCTGTCGCTCCGCCGCTGGGTCGCCGCCCATCCGGACCTGCTGGACCTGTCGCGCGCCGAGCGCCTCCCGCGACTCGAGCGGCTGGCGCGTGAGCTGATGGATCGCATCGCGGGCATCATGCCGGTCACCCCGGTGCCGCTAGTGGCCGCGGCGCTGCTGTCGTTCGGGCGGGACCTGGTGCGGCTGGATGACCTGTTTGAGCGGCTGGACCAGTACCGCGATCATCTGATGGCGACCGCGGCGAAACTAGCACACGCCGACCAGGGCGTCTCCGGCCTCTTGGAGCGAGCCCGCAAGGCGCTCGACCTGCGGCGGCTAGTGGTGGCCGAGGGCGAGGCCCTGGTCATCCTGCCGGGCCAGCGGCCGTTGCTGGAGTACTACGCCAACTCGATCCAGCACCTCCTGCCAGCGCCTCGACCGAGCGGAGGACACCCCATGTTGGACCCGGATACCAGCCTGCCGCGGCTACCGCGCGCCGGCTAGCTTGGGGGCCCGGCCGCCCCCATTTCGCTCCCTACGGGTTCGGTGCCGTCACCGCCAGGCAGAGCTCCGCCGGCGCGTTTGGGTTGTTGCCGCACTCGGCGCTGGAGATCATCATGAAGTTGTACTTCACGCGCTTGCCGAAGCGCCGCAGGTCCGACCAGTGCACGCCCTGCAAGTACAACTCGTACTCGCGTTCCCTCAGAATAGCGTCCAGCATCGCCTGCGGTGTCGGCACGTCCGCCGCCGTCAGCGCGGCCAGGCAGGCGACCGGCTCGTTCAACGTCGACGCGCACGGCGTGCGGACCTGATTCACCAGGGTGAGCGCCTGGGTCGAGTCGCCCTGGCGCGCATACACCTCCGCCTGAATGAGCAGGATTTCGTCGGGCAAGTAGATTGGAAAGCTCGCCTCCCGGACCGAGTACTTGGTGAATTCGTCGAGCGGCGATGCCGGGTTCGAGGCCGTGTTCGTCGTCGATGCGCTCACCCAGTACGCGACCCGCCGATCACCGGGCTGCGCCCCTGTCCGGAACCGATCTTCCGGCCGCATGCGGTACGCGTTCCCCGAGTTGTACCACATGTTCCACAGCGGATTCGGGTCCGATGCCGAGAAGCGCAGTTCCGAGAGCACGCTGCGGTTCACGCGCTGTGCCGCCGCGAGCGCCCCGCCGAGGTCGCCCGTGATCAGCGAATACCGCGCCAGCATGGCATCGATGGTGTTCGCCAGGTCGAAACCCGGTGCTAGCACGTCGTTCTGGAATTCCGTTGACGGGGGGGTGGTCGTAATGTGCTGTCGCGCTTGGTTCAGCAGCTTCAAGACCTCGGCGAAGGCCTCCGATCGGGTCGCAAAGCTCGGTGTCTGGTTCTGCAGCCCGACGGTGAGCGGGATGCGCTCGTAAATGTTCAGGAGGTTGCCGAAGGCCATGGCCTTGTAGAGCTTGGCGGCGGCGAGCAGCCCAGTGGCGGTGCCCGGCTGCAACGCCACGTTCGGCACGTTGTCGATCAGCACGTCGGCCACCTGAACCGTGTTGTACATGGCCGCCCACGGTTCGGTCGAGGGCCCGGTGCTGTTCTCGACCGGCAAACCGGCGTCGGCGTTCCGATAACTCTCAAACGCTTGCAGAATGGCCCCGATGTCATCCGTCACCAGCGCATCGTCGTACACCGGGTTGACGATGCCGTTGGAGAACGTGGCCTGCAGGCCAACGCCCACCTGCTTGAGACCCGAGATGGTGGTGATCGCCTCGGACTCGTTCGGGTTGTTGGGATCGGTGAGATCCATGTTGCACGCGCTCACGGCCACGGCGGCGCAGAGCGCCACGCTCCACCGGATCTGACAGGTCGTTTTCATCGTCGTTTCCCTTTCTGTCAGTAGGAGAGCCGGATGCCGAAGCCGATCGTGCGGGCATTGGGATAGACCGCGAAGTCCGTCCCGCGCTCGACCGTGTTCAAGCCGAACATGTTGACTTCCGGGTCATAGCCCGTGTAGTCGGTCCAGGTGATCAGGTTGTGACCCACCAGCTCGAGCTCCAGGCGTTGCGCGCCGATGCGGCGCAGCCAACTCGCCTCCGTGGAATAGCGCACCGTCACGTCGCGCATCTTCACATAGGAGGCGTCCTCCAGATACCGCTCCCAAATGGACTGCAGCCGGGTGCGTTGCGCCGCCGTGATTTCGCCCCGAAGCAGCTGGTCGTAGAGGGGCCCAGCACCGAAGATGTCCTGAATCCGTTG
>JACPAP010000160.1 GCA_016180765.1 Gemmatimonadota bacterium | reverse complement strand
GGTGCTGGGCACGGCTTTCGGCATCAACCAAGGCGTGGTGGTGGACACCCACGTGACCCGCATCGCCAACCGGCTCAAGCTCACGGCCCAGAAGGATCCCATGAAGATCGAGCGCGACCTGATGAAGCTGGTGCCGCGGACGGACTGGACCGACTTCTCCCATCTCCTGATCCACCACGGGCGGCAGACCTGCGAGGCTCGGAAGCCCAAGTGCGAGATTTGCCCGGTCAATGCCTTATGCCCGTCAGCCACTGCCCCCGCGACGCCGTAGATTGCACCCATGGCTTCGCGACTCGCGTCCCAGCAGTCGGCGTATCTGCGCTCGGCCGCTCACCAGCCCGTGGAGTGGCATCCGTGGAGCGCGGAGGCCTTCGAGCGGGCCAAGCGAGAGAACAAGCCGATCCTGCTCGACATCGGCGCCGTGTGGTGCCACTGGTGCCACGTGATGGACGGGGAGTCGTACGAAAACCCGCGCGTCGCCGAGGCGCTCAACCGGGACTGGATCTGCATCAAGGTGGACCGCGACGAGCGTCCCGATGTGGACGCGCGGTACCAACGGGCGGTGCAGCTGTTCAGCGGACAGGGGGGATGGCCGCTCACCGGGTTTCTCACGCCCGACGGCGAGGTGTTCTACGGAGGCACCTATTTCCCGCCCGACGGCATGCACGGCCGGCCGGGCTTCCTGACGGTGCTGGCCGAGTTGAGCCGGATCTACCGCGAGGAGCCCGCGCGGGTGTCCTCCCAGGCCGAACAGATCCGCCGCCATTTGGAGGGTCTGGCCCAGGAGGCGTCCCCCGGCCCCATCAGCGACGACCTGCTTCATCAGGCCGCCGAAGCAATCGCCCGCGCGTTCGACTTCCGGAACGGGGGCTTCGGCACGCAGCCCAAGTTCCCCCACCCGGGCGCGTGCGACTTCTTGTTAGCCCGGTGGTTCGACACCCGCCATCCATGGCTCCGCGACATGGTGGATCGCACGCTGGCCGCCATGGCGAGGGGTGGTGTGTTCGATCAGATCGGCGGCGGCTTTCATCGCTATTCGGTGGACGCGCGCTGGATCGTGCCACACTTCGAGAAGATGGCATATGACAACTCGGAGCTACTGCGGGTTTACCTGCACGCGGCGGCCTCTGCGGCCCCTGCGGCCGCGACGGAGAAGCCACAGGGGGCGCAGCTGCCGCAGGAGGGCGAATATCATCGCGTCATTGAGGGAATCACCGACTGGATCATGTCCGTCCTGGCCCAGCCGGGCGGCGGATATGCCGCCTCGCAGGACGCGGATGTGGGTCTCGCCGACGATGGCGACTACTTCACCTGGACACCGGAGGAAGCGCGCGCCGCGGTGACGGAAGCCGAATTCGCGGCGCTGGTGCGGCACTACGACATCGACGACGCGGGGGAAATGCACCACAACCCCAAGAAGAACGTGTTGTGGGTCCGGCAGTCGGCTTCCGAGATCGCCGCGGGCACCGGGTGGCCGGCGGATCGCGTGGCCGCGCTGCTGGAGTCGGGCCGGGGAAAGCTCCGGCAGGCCCGAGCCAAGCGGCAGGCGCCGTCCGTGGACACCACCGTGTACACGGGGTGGAGCGCCATGATGGCGTCCGCCTTGCTCGAGGCGGCGGTGTATCTCGGCCGGCCGGACGTCGAACACCATGCTTTGGCCACGCTGGAACGCCTCTTCACGGAAGGCGCGGAGCAGGACGGTGCCGGCGGCGTGCGGCACGCCCTCGGTGGAGCAGACACCCGGGTGCTGGAGGACCAGGTTCACGTGGCGTGCAGCGCGCTGGATGGGTTCGAGGTCACGGGGGACGTACGCTGGCTCACCCGCGCGTCAGCGCTGGCGCGCTACACGTGGGCCGAATTCGCCAGCGACGATGGCGGGCTATACGACCTCCCGCGCCACCGAGCTGGCGAGGGCTTTCTCTCGCAGCGCCTCAAGCCGGCCCAGGACGCGCCCGCACCTTCGGGAAACGGGGTAGCGGGCCTGCTGGCCGCGCGACTCGCCGAGCACACCGGCGACCCGGAATGGCGCGTTCGCCTGCAGCGGCTCCTGGGCGGGTTCGCAGGTTCGCTCGCGGGACTCTCGCTCTCCTCGGCCACGCTGCTTCGCGCCGCGGACTGGTATCTCCATCCCGCGGCGCACGTGGTGATCGTCGGCCCGGCGGACGACGCCACGGCCCGCCAGCTCATGCTCGTGGCGCGCCGGACCTACCGGCCGCGCAAGGTGCTCACGCGGCTCCTCCCCGGCGCCGACCCGTCCGGCCTACCGGCACCACTGCGCACGATGCTGGACGGCCGTTCTCCACGGGCCTACGTCTGCGCCGGGACCGCCTGTGCCGCCCCGACCGACGATCCCGCCGAGCTCGCGGCCACGATCACCACCTTCGCCAGGCCCGACGCATGAAGCTCGACTTCGCGGTCGTATGCGACTACGCCATCGTGGACCAGTACGGCAAGTTGTCCGTGCTGGGCATCTTCCAGCATATCTGGGTAGCCCAGTTCCCCGCGGTCCATCCGCGATTGCACCTGGTGCTGCGACTCAAGGGCAAGCGCACCGAGGTGGGGGCGCACCGGGTCCGCATTCGACTTACCGACACCACCGGCACCGAGGTCTTGAGCGGCGACGGCACCGTGACGCTGGCCGAGCCGCCGGCCGGTGTCACCGAAGTCGAGGCGGGCGCCATCCTGGTGTTCGATGTTCCGTTCGCGCACGCCGGCCGCTACGTGTTCGAGATCACGGTGGACGGCGAGCTTCAGGCCTCGGTGCCGCTCACGGTGGCGCAATCCCCGACGGCCCCTCAACCCGGAGCGCCGGGCCTGCACTGACGGAGGGCCTCCTGAAGTACTTGGCCGGCGCCGTCGCGCTGGTGGGGCTCGTGTTTGGCCTCACGGCGCACCCGCTCCTCGACCCCGACGAAGGCCGGAACGCCGAAGTCGCCCGGGAGATGGCGGCCACCAACGATTACATCCTGCCGCAACTCGACGGCCTGCCGTATCCGGACAAGCCGGTGCTGTTCTTCGCCGTGGAGGCCGCGGTCATGGAGCTCCTGGGACCCACGGTGCCGGCGGCGCGGCTTCCGCCGCTCGGGTTCACGCTGGCCACGATCGGCACCGTGGCCTGGTTCGCCCGGCGACGCGGCGGCAGCAACGCCGCGTGGACGGCGGCCGTTGCCGCCGCGGCCTCGCCGCTTACGCTGGGGTTCGCGCGCACGGTGATCTTTGACAGCGCACTGACGTTCTTCGTGGTCGCAGCGCTGGCGGCGTTCTATGAAGCGATCTCCGATCGCGCGTGGCACTGGTCCACGCTCGGGTGGGCCGCCATCGCCTTGGCAGTGCTCACCAAAGGCCCCATTGGCCTGGCTCTCCCGCTGATGATCGCGATCCCCTACGCCGTGTGGCGGCGCGCGGGGCGCGTGCTCTGGGCGCCCGCGGGGCCGTTGCTCTGCACGGCACTCCTCCTTCCCTGGCTGATGGCGATGTCGCGCCGGGTGCCCGAATTCCTGAGCTACGCGCTCGGCACCGAGACCCTGGCTCGGCTCACGACGCCGGCCCTGGGCCGCACCGGCCCGTGGTGGTATTTCCTCCCGATCCTGCTCGCGGGCGCCCTGCCCTGGTCCGTTGCCGCACTTGCCGGCCTCGCGAAGGGCGGCTGGCGAGGCCCCGATCGGAAGATCGACCCCTACGTCGCGTTCCTCCTGTGCTGGATGGTGGTGCCCCTGGTGTTCTTTTCGCTGTCCCAATCCAAGCGACCCCAATACGTGCTGCCGCTGGTCCCCGCGATCGCCCTCCTGGTGGCGCATCTGTGGCGAGGGAATCAGCCGGCTGGCGCGCAGGCGGCTGCCGGCACGCTGATCGCGGCAGGCCTCCTGATCGGGGCCGCGCCGGGCGTGCTGCCCCGGCTCCTGCCGCTGTCCTCCGGGATCCGCGACGCGATCCCCGGCACTGCGGCGGCACTGGGTGCGGTGACGGTCGTCTGCGGTGCCTTGACGTGGTTCCTTCGCCGCCGCGACCGGGTTCTCCTCGCGCTCGCCGTCCCCGTGGCGACCATCCCGATCGCGGGCGGCGAGCTGATGCGGCAAATCGGCCGAGAGCGCTCCAGCGCCGAGCTCGCCGCGGCCATCGCGCGGGTGCTCCCGCCCGGGGCCGACGTCGTCGCCGTGGCCGCGTTCCCGCTTTCCCTGCCCTTCTACCTCCGGCAGCCGGTGCTGCTGGCCTCCGCCACGGGCGCGGAGCTGACCAGCAACTACTTGGTGCGCGACCTGGCGCGCTGGCGCCTGGTCCCGGGCTCGCCGCTCCGCCCCGCGGATTGGTGGCATGATGCGGCGGTGCAATGCGGGCGGGTGAAGGTGTTCGTCACCCGGGCGGATGACGCCCAGACACGCGCCGTGCTGGCGGCACAGGTGCCGCTGCTCGTCGCAACGGCGAAGTTCGCCGCGTACGGCCCATGCGCTCGCTCGGACCTCGCTTCCCGACGTCGGAGACTGCGATCGAGACGCGAGACATTTCACCGCTGAATCGGCCACTCGATTCCGGTCCGGGGTACTGAGCGTGTGCGGGATCTATGGGTTGGTGGCCCCAGGCCGCGTCCCGCTCGCCCGACCGGATCTGGTCCTCGGCATGGGACCGCTGCTGCGGCACCGGGGGCCGGACGGGTCGGGCGTGCTGAGACGGCCGCACGCCGTCTTTGGCGCCGAGCGGCTTCGCATCGTCGACCTGGATGCCCGGGCGGATCAGCCGTTCGAGGACCCCTCGGGTCGGATCTGGCTGGTCTGTAACGGCGAGGTCTACAACTCGGCGGAGTTGCGACGACGGTTCCCCGACTATCCCTTCCGGTCGCGGTCGGACGTCGAAGTCATCATTCCCCTCTACCTGGAGCGCGGCGTCGAGGGGTTGGCCGAGCTCTCCGGCATGTTCGGGTTGGCGCTGTGGGACGAGACCACCCGGACACTGGTGCTGGCCCGCGACCGCGCGGGGGAGAAGCCGCTGTTCTACGCCACCGCGGGCGGCGCCATGGCATTCGCGTCGGAGGTGCAGCCGCTCCTCGAGTGTCTGGGACTCCCGCGCACGCTGGACCAGACTGCGCTCTCCGCGTTCTGCACGCTGGGCTACGTGCCCCAACCCCGGACCATGTTCACGGCGGTCCGGGCGGTCCCGGCGGGAAGCGCGGTGATGGTCCAACCGGACGGGTGTCGGACCTTTACCTACTGGGATCCGGCGCAGATCGAGCCGGGGGACCGGCCCCCGCACGCGGAGGAGGACCTGCGGGAGGTGCTCCGCGGCGCGGTGCGCCGCCAGCTCGCCGCGGATGTGCCCATCGGGGTGTTCACCAGCGGCGGCGTGGATTCGTCGCTGGTCGCGGCGCTCGCGGTGGAGGCCCTGGGTCCCGATCGGATCCAGACCTTCACCGCCCGGTTCACCGCGCCCACGTACGACGAATCGTCCTACGCCCGCGCGCTGTCCCGGCGCCTGGGCACGCAGCACACGGACGTGGCGGTGGACGAGCCCGCATTGGCCCTCGCCCTGGACACGATCACGTCCCGGATCGCCGAGCCGATCGCGGACCCGGCGGTGTTGCCGACGCTGCTGCTGGCGCGCCGGGCCCGCGAGGACGTGAGCGTGGTGTTGGGGGGCGAAGGCGCCGATGAATTGTTCGGTGGATACCCTACCTACCTGGGGCACGTCCTGAGCCCGAGCTTCGCGCGTCTGCCTCGCCCCATCCGGCGGGCGCTCACACGTGCCATCAGCGCGCTCCCAGACTCTGCGACCAAGGTGCCCCTCTCCACGTTGTTCAAGCGCTTCATCATGAGCGCACACCTGCCCTGGCAAGAGCGTCACCTGGCCTGGTGCGGCACCGGGCTCGATCCCGCCGCGCTCGGCGTACCAACGCCCTCCACGGACGACTGGTTTCCACCGTCCCGTCTGCCCCCTCTGCCTCCTCTGCCCCCCCGGGAATCTGTCCTGGCGTCGGCGATGCTACTCGACTACCGCACCTACCTGGGCGACCAGCTCCTGGTCAAGCTGGATCGCGCGACCATGCTGGTGGCCCTGGAGGCCCGCTCGCCGTACCTGGACCCGGACGTCACGCAGTTCGCCCTCCGACTCGACCCGGCGCTCAAGGTCCAGGGGTGGACGACCAAGGTGTTGCTCAAGCGCGCGGCGCGCCCCTGGCTACCCCGGCGTATCATTCGCCGGCGTAAGCGCGGCTTGAGCGTTCCCATCGCGTCCTGGCTCCGCCGGGGCCTCCTGCCAGAAGCGCAACGCTTGCTGGCACCGGAGCGGTTGAGACGGCAGGGGCTGGTCAGCGATGTTTACGTGGGGAAGCTGCTGGCGGAGCACGCCGGCGGGTGGGCGGACCATGCCCGCGGGTTGTGGACCCTCATCGTACTCCAGCGGTGGCTGGAACGCTGGACACCGGAGGCCTGAGAATGACCCGGGACGAAGCGCTGGCCCTGATGCACGAGTACACGCCGTCCGACGCGTTACGCAAGCACATGTACGCGGTGGAGGCGGCCATGCGGGCCTACGCCCGCCGGTTCGGCGAAGACGAAGAGGCGTGGGGCCTGGTGGGCCTGTTGCACGACTTCGATTACGAGCGCCACCCCAACGCCGAGCATGCGCCTACCGACGGACATCCCTCCACGGGCGTGCGGGTGCTGCGCGAGCGGGGCCTGCCCGAGGCCTCGTGCACGGCCATCCTGGGGCACGCGAGCTACACCGGCGTCCCCCGGGAATCCGCGATGGCCAAGACCTTGTTCGCGGTAGACGAACTGTGCGGCTTCCTGGTGGCCTGCGTCCTGGTCCGGCCGTCCCGGAGCCTCACCGACCTCGAGGTCACGAGCGTCAAGAAGAAGCTCAAGGACAAAGCCTTCGCGAAGGGTGTGAATCGGGACGAGGTGCATCAGGGCGCCGCGGAGTTGGGCGTCCCCTTGGACGAGCACGTGCGCCCGGTGGAACGCTCCCTCGGCCTCGGAGCGACGTGACCGGATCACCCTCCGCCACACCCGGCCGGTCCGCGCCCGAGTCCCCGTTGGAGCGGGCGCTCGACCGGGCCTGTGGCGGCCGCGCGATCCCGGGGAATCGCCTCCGGCATCTGGCCGACGGACCGTCGGCGTTCGCCCTGATGGTCCAGGCCATCGACGAGGCGCGCCGGTTCGTCCATTTGGAGAACTACCTCATTCGCGACGACGCGACCGGGCGCCGGTTCGCCGAGCGGCTCGGCGCTGCCGCCCGTCGCGGCGTGGCGGTCCGCGTGCTCTATGACGCCTTCGGGTGTCGCGCCACGCCGCGGGCGTTCTGGCGGCGGCTGCGGCAAGTCGGCGTCGAGGCCAGGGCTTTCAACCCAGTGAACCCGTTCCGGCCGGTCCGGTCCCTCCGCCGGGACCACCGGAAGTACGTGGGTGTCGACGGTGCGCGCGCGGTGGTGGGCGGCCTGTGTATCGGCGACGAGTGGGCCGGGGATCCCGGCCGCCGGCGGCTTCCCTGGCGGGACACCGCCGTGGACGTCTGCGGGGCGGCTGCTGCGGCCATCGACGTCACCTTCCATCGGTTGTGGCGGCTCGCGGGGGGAGAGATTCCGAACCGCGACGCCCAAGGGGAAACCGAGCCCTGCGGCAGCGCCAGCGTGCGGGCGGTGGAAGGTCTTCCGGGCCGGTTACGGATCTACCGCGCCTTCGAGCTCCTGGTGGCGGGGGCGGCCCACCGGGTGTGGATCACGGAGGCGTACCTGGTCGCCCCAACGCCGCTGGTGGCCGGCCTGATCGCGGCGGCGCGAGATGGGGTGGACGTGCGCCTGCTGCTGCCGGGCAAGAGCGATATCCCGGCGTTACGTGCGTTCACCCGCGTGGGGTATCGGGAGCTGCTTCAGGCCGGCGCACGGATCTGGGAATGGCGGGGTCCCATGCTGCACGCCAAGACCGTGCTCGCCGATCAGGGGTGGCTCAAGGTGGGCTCGAGCAACCTGAATCCCTCCAGCCTGCTCGCCAACTATGAGCTGGACGTGCTGGCGAACGACCCCGATTTGGCGGAGGAAGCGGCGCATCAGTTCCGGCGTGACTTGACGCACGCGACCGAGGTGATGCTCCGCCGTCCGCGCGTTCCGGCCCGGTTGGCGGGCCGGTGGCCGCCCGCTGTGGTATCGGCCGGCGTGCCCCACACGGTGGCCGACCACACCCCGGGAGCGAGGGAGCGGTCGCGCCGGGCGGTGATCGCGCTACGCGTGGTGGCGGCGGGCGCCCGCCGTTCCATCGCGGGGGCGTTCCTCTTCGGGTCGGCGGGGCTGGGCGTACTGTTCGCGCTGGCGCCGCAAATCATGGGATACCTAGTTGCACTGGTGTGCTTCACCGTGGCGGTGAATGCGGGCCGTCAATTCCTGGTGCGCCGCCGGCAGCGCGATGAATGAGGGTCAACGCCCAGGCGGGGTTCCGCGTATGAGAGAGAGGAAGGACGCCGAGCTCGCCGCGTTCGCGCAGGCTGGCGATCGGGAGGCGTTTGGCGAGCTGGCGATGCGGTACGCCGCATCGGCCCGGCGGGTGGCGCGGGCGGTGCTGGGCAATCTCGAGGACGCGGATGATGCGGCGCAGGACGGGTTCCTCTCGGCGCTGCGGCACCTGGGACGCTACGACCCCAATCGGCCGTTCGGCCCTTGGCTCTTGCGCATCGTCGCCAACGCCGCGACGGACCGGCTGCGCCGCCGTCGCGTGCGGGCCGCCGACGCGATCCCGCCCACCCTGGCGGCGCGCGATCCGGGGCCCGACCGAGAGGCCGACAAGCGGGCTCTCCACGCCGCCCTGCGCCAGGGGCTCTTAGGCCTGCCTGAACGGCAACGCGTGGCGGTGGTGTTGTTCGACGTGGAAGGCTACACGCATGCGGAGATCGCCGAGGTGCTCGGGATTCCCGTGGGCACCGTGCGCTCGCATGTGTTCCACGCCCGGCGGGCGCTCCGAGCGGCGCTGGCGGCGTGGAAAGACTGGTAAGTCGTGGAAAGACTGGTAAGTAAGGAGGGGACATGAACTGGTCGTCTCCGTTTGATCACCGGCCCCATCCCGAGCTGGGCGCCCTGTTGCGCGACGCGCTCACGCCCGGCGATGAGCAGGCCTTCGTGGACCGGGTGCTGGCCGCCGCGGCCGCGCCTGCGGGGAGCGGGTACTACGGCGCGCCCTGGTGGCAGGTGCTCGGCGCCTGGGCCCGGCCCGGGGTCGCCGCGGCGCTGGTGCTGCTGGCGGGTGCGACGATCTGGTTCACCAACGCATCCTCCCGGAACGAGGCGGACACGACCCTCGAGGACGTGTTGCTCGCCACGGCGGGTTCCGTGGCACCCCCGTTCCTGACCACGACGACGACTCCACCCAGCTTCGATGTGGTGCTGGCGTCGTCGCTCGAACCCTGAAGCCCAAGGTGAACGGGGGCGTACCGGATGTTCGATAGGTCGAAGCTCTGGGCGATCGGCCTGTTGCTGGCGTCCTTCGTGGCTGGCGTGGCGGTCGGCAGCGCCGCGAACGCGCTGTTGGGCGAACGAGCGCACGAGCGGGACGGAGGCCCCCGGCCGGGCCGGTCCCGCCAGGAAGTCAGCTACCTGGACCGGTTGGATCGCGACCTCGAGCTGAGCACCGGGCAGCGCGACTCGGTAGCCGCGATCCTCCAGCGCTACGATGAGCCCATGCGCGAGCTGTGGCGAAGGGAGCGGCACCAGGTGGACTCGATGCGCCTCCAAGTACGGTCCCAGATCGCGGGCCTGCTCGACGAGCGGCAGCGGGAGCAGTTCCAGTTAATGAACCAACGGGTGGACAGTCTAAGAACGGTGCGGGAGCGTGGAGGAGCATCGCGTGGTCGATAGAAACGGCAGAACCAGGTTCGAGCGTTGGACGCCACTGGGTGGGGCCGCACTGTTGCTGGTGGGCCTCGCCGTGACCCCTCGGCTGGCGGCGCAGGAGCGAACGGTCACGCTGGATGAGGCCATCGCGCTCGCCCTCCGGGCTCAACCAACCATCATCCAGGCCCAGGGCGACCTGGACGTGGCCTATGCCGGCAAGCGGGAGGCGTTCGGCAGCTACCTCCCGACGCTGAGCGCCTCGTCGAGCTTGAGCCAGAACTCGTCCAACCGGTGGAACGCTGCCACCCAACAGTTCCTCAGCCAGCCGCGCTCGGTCTCCTACTCCACCGGGCTGAACGCCTCGCTCGTGATCTTCGACGGGTTCAGCCGGCTGGCGGAGAGCAAAGCGGCCGGCGCGACGATCACCAGCGCGGACGCCACGCTCACGAACCAACGCTTTCAGGTCATCCTCCAGACCAAGCAGGCGTTTTTCAATGCCCTGGCGGCCGCCGAGCTGGTGAAGGTGACTCAGACGCAGGTGGCGCGGGCCGATCAGCAGCTCAAGATCTCCAAGGACAAGCTCGCCGCAGGGAGCGCCATCCGATCGGACACCCTGCGCTCCACCGTCGAGTTGGGCAACGCGCGGCTCCAGCTCTTGAACGCGCAGGCCCAGCTGGCGACGGCCGAGGCCAATCTGGCGCGCCTGATCGGAGCGGACGGAGGGGTCCATGCGGGCGGCGCGCCCGTCATGCCGGACCTCGCGGCCCTCGACACGGCGGCGCTGCGCCAGGAAGTCGTGAGCCGGTCGCCGTCGGTGCAGGCGGCCCAGGCCCAGGCCCGCGCCGCCGGCGCGCAGGTGGGCGTTTCGCGGGCGCAGTACCTACCCACGGTCACTGCCAACTACTCGCAGAGCTGGGCGGGCGCCCGGGACTCTGCGGGGCTGGCACCGTCCTCGTTCACCAACTGGCCCCAGCTGGGGAATAGCTGGTCCCTGCGGTTCAGCCTCTCGTGGCCGCTGTTCAACGGCTTCACGCGCGAGACCGCTATGTCTCGCTCGCTTGCCAGCCGGAACGCGGCGGAGGCCCGGGCGGCCGACGCCCGGCGGCAGGCCAATGCCAACTTCACTGAGCAGCTCGCCGCGCTCGAGGCGGCGGCGCAGCAGCTGGCCATCGCGCAGGCGAGCCGGGCCGCGGCGGAAGAGGACCTCCGGGTGCAGCAGGAGCGTTACCGCCTCGGCGCTGCCACCATCGTGGACGTGCTGACGTCGCAGGTGAGCCTGGGCCAAGCATGCGCTGCGGGACGTGGACCTCCAGGTCCGGCGCAACGAGTTCACCGCCGTGATGGGACCCTCGGGCTCCGGCAAGTCCACGCTGATGAACCTCCTTGGCTGCCTCGACACGCCCACCGCGGGCGAGTACTGGCTCAACAGCCAGAAGGTAAGCGAGCTGAACGACGACGAGCTGGCGCGAATCCGGAACAAGGAGATCGGATTCGTGTTCCAGACGTTCAACCTGCTCCCGCGGGCCACGGCGCTGCACAACGTGGAGCTGCCATTGATCTACGCGGGGCAAGGCGCCAAGGAGCGGCGAGAGCGCGCCGCCCAGGCCCTCGAACGGGTCGGCCTGGGGGATCGGATGCACCACAAGCCCAACGAGTTGTCGGGCGGCCAGCGGCAGCGCGTGGCCATCGCCCGCGCTCTGGTGAACGACCCCAGCATCCTGCTGGCGGACGAGCCGACCGGGAACCTGGACAGCGCCACCAGCTCGGAGATCATGCAGGTGTTCGAGCAGCTGCACGCCCAGGGCCAGACCATCCTGCTGATCACGCACGAGCGCGACATCGCCGCGCACGCGGATCGTCAAATCCACTTACTGGACGGCCGCGTCGAGCGAGACGTCCACACCGAGAAGGTCGCATGAACTCGTCTACCTCCCTCCGCGTGGGGCTCCTCCTAACCGCGCTCGCGGCCGCCGCCTGCTCCGAGGAAGCGCCTCCGCCGGTGTACCAGGCCATTCCCGTGGCCCGGCGCGACATCGTGGTCTCGGCCAGCGCCGCCGGGGCGGTCGAGCCGGTGACCACGGTGGACGTGAAGTCCAAGGCGTCGGGCGAGGTCATCGCCGTGTACGTCGAGACCGGCGACGCGGTGAAACCGGGCCAGCAGCTGGTGCGCATCGATCAGCGCACCCCGCTCAACGCCCTCCGGCAGGCCGAGGCGAATATCGAAGTCGCCAAGGCGCAGCTGGCTAACGCGGACGCGCAGCTCAAGCGCGCCGAGGACCTCCACCAGTCGGCGGCCATCACGGATCAGGAGTACGAGTCGGCGCGACTGCAAGCGGCGCAAGCGAGAGCCCAGCTGGTAGCGGCGGAGCGCACGCTCCAGGACGCCAAAATCTCATACGAGGACACCGATGTTCGGGCGCCGATCGCCGGCACGATCATCCAGCGCACCGTGGCGCTCGGCACCGTCATCTCGTCCGCCATGAGCAACGTGGGCGGGGGCACGGTGCTGCTCCAGATGGCCAATCTGGACACGGTGCAGGTCCGCGCCCTGGTGGACGAAACCGACATCGGGAAGATCCAGCCGGGGATGGACGTCACCATCACGGTGGGCGCCTATCCCAACCGGCCGTTCCGCGGCAGCGTGCTGAAGATCGAACCGCAGGCAACCGTGCAGCAGAACGTGACCATGTTCCCGGTGCTGGTGCGGATCTTGAACGAGGGTGGCCTGCTCAAGCCGGGAATGAACGCCGAGGTCGAGGTCCACGTTGGCAACCGGTCGCAGGTACTGGCGATTCCCAACGCCGCGCTCCGGACCCAGCGCGACGTGTCGTCGGCCGCCACCGTGCTGGGGCTGGATCCCGACCAGGTGCTGAAGCAGGTGGCCGAGGCCCGCCAGCGTCCCGCGGGCGACTCGGGCCGGGCCACGCTGGGCGCCACCACGGCCAACGCAATCTCCCAGCCGGACTCCGCCAAGAAGGGCGGCGAGAGGTTCACCACTCAGGACGGCCGCGAAGTGACGTTGCCGCCCGGCATTACCGCCGAGCAAGTGCGCGGCCTGTTCACCCGCATGCGGAGCGGCGGGTTCGAGTCCATGAGCGCCGCCGACCGCCAGCTCTTGCAGCAGCTGCGCCAGGCCGGCGTGCTGGGACGGCCGGGCGGCGGGGGCGGCAGCTTCCGGATGGTCATGGGTGGGTCGGCAGATGCCGCGAGCGGGGCCAGCGGGGCCAGCGCGGCTTCGCGCGGCTCGAACGACTTCTTGTTCGGCGGCAGCTACATCGTGTTCGTGATGCGCAACGGCAAGCCCGAGCCGGTGCCGGTCCGCACCGGGCTCACCGATCTCGATTACTCGGAAGTGATGAGCGGGCTGGGCGACGCCGACACCGTGCTCATCCTGCCCAGTGCGAGCCTGGTGCAGGCACAGCAGGAAAGCCAGGAGATGCAGCAGCGGATGCGCAGCAACGCCATCCCCGGCATGGGCGGTGGCCCCGGGGTCCGGATTCGATGAGGGGGCGGTAATGCTGTTCGGCGAGATCGTCATGGTCGCCCTGCAGGCGATCCGGGCCAACAAGCTGCGCTCGGTGCTGACCGCGCTCGGCATCGTCATCGGCGTCGCCGCGGTGATCACCATGGTGGCGCTGGGAAGCGGCGCGCAGAAGGCGGTGCAGGATCGCATCCAGGCGCTGGGCACCAATCTCTTGAGCATCTTCCCGGGACGGACGTTCATGCGCGGGGTGGCGGTGGCGTTCGACACGCGGGCCAACCTGACCATGGATGACGCGACCGCGCTGGCGCGGGGCACGACCACCCTGCGCGCGGTGGTGCCCGAGATGTCCCGGAACCTGCAGGTCCAG
>JACPAP010000025.1 GCA_016180765.1 Gemmatimonadota bacterium | reverse complement strand
CCTGCTAACTTCTTGCGTACCAAACCGCGCCCGTAGCTCAACTGGATAGAGCACCAGACTTCGGATCTGGGGGTTGGGGGTTCGAGTCCCTCCGGGCGCGCTCCAAGGGGGAAAGAGCAAGGGGAAACGCGAAAGGGCGCGGCCGGCAAGGCCAGGTGTCCCCTTTCCCGTTTCCCCCTTTCCCCGTGGCGGCCGGTGTTAGATTTCGAACCAATGCCAGACATCTTCGTCACCAAGACCCGGGAGGAACCCGGGGCCAAGGCCATGCGCGTCGAGGTCCCCCTGGAGCGGGTTCGCGCCGCGGAGGACAAGGCCACGGCCTATTACGCCCGCCGCGTCAGGCTCCCCGGGTTCCGCAAGGGGAAGGCCCCAACCGCGGTGGTCCGGAAGCGCTTCCAGGAGGCCATTCGTGAGGAGGTCATCCGGGAGCTAGTGGGCGAGGGCTGGAAGCTCGCCGTGGAGCAGGAGGGCCTGAAGCCCATCGCCGACCCCCGGGTGCGCGATCTCAAGTTCGAGGCCGAGAAACCGGTCACCTTCGAATTGTTGGTCGAGGTGAAGCCGGACATCACGCTCGGCCGCCTGGGCGGTTTCCAGCTCACCCGCCGGGTGCTGCCGGTCAGGGACGAGATGGTGAACGACCAGATCGAACAGATCCGTCGCCAGCGGGCGCCGTGGGAGCCCCTCAGCGAGCCGCCCAAGGCGGGCGACTACGTGCAGATCACCCTGGCGATCATCGAAACGGACCAGGCGAGCGAGCCCAAGCGCTACGAGCTGGTGCTGGGGGAAGGCCGGGCGCTGCCCGAGGTCGAAGCCCGTATCATGACGCTGAAGCCGGGTGAGACCGGGGACGCCGACGTCCAGTTGCCCCAGGACTTTCCGGATCCCGCCAAACGCGGCCAGCGGCGCACGGCCCGCATCACGCTGCACGAGGCCAAGCGCCAGGAGCTGCCGCCCCTGGACGACGGGTTCGCCCGCGAGGTGGGAGATTTCGACTCCCTGGACGCCCTCAGGGCCGGGGCGCGGCAGGATCTCGAGCAGGAGGCGGCGCGGCAGGCGGACGCGGAGGTGCGGCGCCAGCTCATCGAGCAGATCGTCGGGGCCAACAACCTGGAGGCGCCGCGACCCCTGGTGGAGCGCCTCCTGGCGACCTACGCCCAGGGGTACGAGATTCCAGACGACCAGCTGGAGCGCTTCGCCGGGGAGTTCCGCCCGCTGGCCGAAGCCCAGGTGCGGCGCGACCTGGTGCTGGACTATGTGGTCGAGAAGCAGAAGCTGCAGGCCACCGAAGAGGAACTGGACCAGCGCGTGGCCAAGATCGCCGGGCGGCGCCAAGCGGACCCGGGGCAAGTGTACGCGTCGCTCCAGAAAGCCGGCCGGCTCCGCGAGCTGGAGCGGCAGATCACCGAGGAGAAAGCCTTCGCCCATCTCCTCCAGCAGTCCACCGTGACCGAGGCCTGAGATGTCAACGCTGTATCCTCCCTACATCATCGAGCGGTCGAGTCGAGGCGAGCGGACCTACGACATTTTCTCCCGGCTGCTCATGGACCGCATCGTGTTCCTGGGCGCGCCCATCAACGACGATGTCTCGAACATCATCATCGCCCAGCTCTTGTTTCTGGACGCCGACAACCCGGAACGCGACATCTACCTCTACATCAACTCGCCCGGCGGGATCGTCTCCAGCGGCATGGCCATCTACGACACCATGCAGTTCCTCCGGGCCCCGGTGAACACCATCTGCATGGGCATGGCGGCGTCGATGTCCGCGTTCCTGCTGGCGGCCGGGACCAGGGGCAAGCGCTCCGCCTTGCCCCACGCCCGGATCATGATCCACCAGCCTTCGGGCGGCGCCCAGGGTACGGCGTCGGACATCGAAATCCAGGCCAAGGAGATCCTGTACCTTCGGGCCAAGCTGAACGAACTGTACAGCCGGCACACCGGGAAGACGGTGGAGCAGATCGAGAAGGACATGGACCGAGACCGGTTCATGTCTGCCGAAGAGGCGGTGGACTACGGTCTGATTGACAAAGTGATCCAGAACGTGACGGAGTCGGGTGATGGCAAGAAGCCGTCTTCCTAGCGTCCGCTTGACCTGACCCGGCGGTTAGCCCCAATATACCATGGCCGGGAAGGAATCCATGGCGAACGACAAACACCTGCGCTGCTCGTTCTGCGGCAAGTCCAAAGACTCGGTCCGGAAGTTCATTTCCGGGCCGTCGGTCTACATTTGCAACGAGTGCATCGCGCTCTGCAATGAGATCCTGGCCGAAGACGAAGAGCGGGAAGTCGCTGAAGCCATCACCCAGGTTCCCACCCCCGCCGAAATCAAGGACATCCTCGACCAGTACGTGATCGGCCAGGAGCGCGCCAAGAAGACCCTGGCCGTCGCCGTATACAGCCACTACAAGCGGATCAACTCGCAGAGCGGCCGGGACAACGACGTCGAGCTGGAGAAATCGAACATCCTGCTCATCGGCCCCACCGGAGTGGGCAAGACCCTGCTGGCGCAGACCCTGGCGCGCGTCCTGGACGTGCCTTTCACCATCGCGGATGCGACCACGCTAACCGAGGCCGGCTACGTGGGCGAGGACGTGGAGAACATCCTGGTCCGCCTGCTCCAGGCCGCCGATTTCAATGTGGCCGAGTGCGAGAAGGGCATCGTCTACATCGACGAGATCGACAAGATCGCCCGGAAGAGCGAAAACCCCAGCATCACGCGCGACGTCTCGGGCGAGGGCGTGCAGCAGGCCCTGCTCAAGATCCTCGAGGGCACGGTCGCCTCGGTCCCCCCGCAGGGCGGGCGCAAGCATCCGCAGCAGGAGTACATCCAGGTCAACACCAAGGACATCCTCTTCATTTGCGGCGGCGCGTTCGACGCGTTGGATAAGATCATCGAGGCTCGGACCGGCCGGCGGCAGATCGGCTTCTCCAAGGAAGAAGTCCAGGCGGGCAAGGTCGAGGCCCTGAAGAAGAACCCCTACATGGACGTCGAGCCGGAGGACCTGCTGCGTTACGGGCTGATCCCCGAGCTGGTGGGTCGCCTTCCGGTGGTGGTATCGCTGGAGGCGCTGGACGAGGAGGCCCTGCTTAAGATCCTGGTGGACCCCAAGAACGCCCTCACCAAGCAGTACAAGAAGCTGTTTGACCTTGAGGGTGTGGGGCTCACGTTCGACAAAGAGGCCCTCCGCGCGGTGGCTCGGCGCGCGCTCAAGCGCGGCACCGGGGCCCGCGGCCTGCGCGCCGTTCTCGAGGACATGATGACCGAAATCATGTTCGAGCTCCCCGGCCGCGAAGACGTGCGGGAGGTGGTGGTCACCGAAGAGAGCGTGACCGACGGCCGCCAGCCGCTGATCGTCACCGAGCGGGCCCGGCAGAAGAAAGAGGCCTGATCCCCGTCGCCTTCATCGGCAGCTTCCCCGCTGCCGATTTTCGTCTCGCCCCCGGCCGTCCCGAGATCGCGTTCCTGGGCCGTTCCAACGTCGGCAAGTCGTCGCTCCTGAACGCGCTGGCGGGCCGGCGCGCGCTGGCCCGCACCAGCCACACGCCCGGCCGAACCCGCGCCTGCAATGTGTTCAACGCCGGCGATCGCTGCTACTACGTGGACCTTCCGGGCTACGGCTACGCCCAGCTGTCGCAGGCCCAGCGACGCAGCCTAGCCCGGCTGGTCCGCGACTATGTCGCGACCCGTGGGGCCGCCGGCGTGGTCTGGCTGCTGGACCTTCGGCGCGACCCCTCCGCCGACGACCTTGCCATCGCTAAGCTGCTGGCCGAGCATTCGATGCCGGTCCTCGCGGCGCTCACCAAAGCGGACCGGGTGCCCCGGGGGCGCCGGCGCGAGCGGATGCACACGATCCTGCACGGCCTGGGCGCGAACCTCACGCCGGAGCACTGTGTGTTTACCAGCGCCCGGACCAAGGAGGGCATCGTCGCGTTGCGAAAGGCGATCGAGCGGCTGGTGGAGCGACGGTGATGACCCGCCGAGCGGCGCTCATGGCGGTGCTGGCGTCCGTCGCCGGTGCGCGCAACCCGGCGGTGGGCCAGGACACCACGGTCGCGGGGCTCCCACCGGCGGGCTATGGCACGCTCAGGCAGGAAGACGTGGCCGTGCGCCTGCGCACCGGAACCTTCTTGCTCCGGGTACTCCCCCTGGACGAGCGCGTCACGCGGCTCCTGGCGCCGGACAGCTACACCTCGCTGCACAAGCTCCGGGAATCCCTGGCCGGAAGCGTCGCGGAGGCCGCGGCCACGGCCGGCGTCCATCAGCCGGTTCTCATGTTCGTAACCTTCTTCGGGCTCCAGGACCAGGCGCGGTTCGTCCCGGAAGACGTCACCATCACCAGCCGTAACCGGTTGTTCCGGCCCGTCGCCATCCTGCCGATCACGCCCCGCTGGAGTGAGCAGCAGCTGAGCCAGCGGGAGACCGCCAGCGCGGTCTACGCCTACGAGGACGGGATCGCCCTGTTCGACCCGTTCGCCGTGTCCTACGGTGGGGTGACCTCGACGGACTGGGAGCGGACCCTGCCGACCTTGGACCGGGAGCGAGCTGCGGTGCTGGCGCGGGCCGGAGGGCGATGAAAAACGTCATCCCCCGGACAACGCTCTAGCACTCGTCGCCGCCGTTGCCCCGCCCCACGATGCGATGCACCACCACGGCGGCGGCGAACACGACACCCACCCCGATGTGCCCCCAGGCCACTCCTCGGAGCCACCGCTCGTCCGTGAGCACCTGGATGAGGTACCCCGTCACCACCATGGGACCGGCCACCAGCGCGGTCGTGAGGCCGCTCCGCCGGGCCACCGCGACGCGCAGCGCCAGCTGCGGCGCCAGGTGACGCACCGTGAACATCCCGAGGGCAAACACCAGGAGAGGAGCCACGACGATGTGAAGCTTCAGCATCAGTGGCTGCCATGGGTGATGCACCGCCGAATACGGGTCTGAGCCGTCCATCAAGTACTTCATCCAGAAATACACCAGGCCGGTGACCGTCGTCCCGGCTCCGGTGATCCAGAACAGCCAACGCTCCCGCGCCGTCACGGCCTGGCCGCCGGCGCCAACGGAGCAATCACCTGATGGAGCGCCAACACTCGGCGCGACGCCCGCGTGATCGCGCGCGAGGTGAGCGTGGCGCCGGTGAGATTCACCACCGACCCCTTGAGCGACAACCCGTCGTCCAGGCGGCGACCCACCAGCTGGCCCAACCAGCCGGGCGAGGCCCGATAATCCGGCGGCTCCTGGAAATCCAGGATGTCTACGCGCTCGAAGCGCCCGTCCGGAGCGACCACGAACATCAGCACCTGGTTCAGCGTCCGCACCCGATGGCGGTCGAAGTAGGCGACGGCAAGCGGCGCGCCGTCGCGCAGGCCCAGGTAGTAGGTCACTACCCGGCTCGTGACCTGGACGTCGGCGCCGGCCAGCGCCTTGGCCCGGGCCAACTGCTCCTCGGTCAGGAAAGCGGTGCGGCGCTCGATCACGGCTGGCGGCGGAAAGGCCAGCCGCAACGCGTCGTCCTGCGTGAGCCGACTCTGTGCACCCAGCGGGGCGGGGATGAGCAACAACGCCCCGGTGATGAGAGCGCCGGTGGGTCCCGAGGGGCGCGTTAGTGCCCTGGCCCTGCGCTCCGCGAATCCGTTTGCGGTAGCACTACAGCGACCCGAGGGACCCACCGGCGCTCTCATCACCTGCGACGTCCGCACCCCGTGAGCACGCCGCGCTAGAACAGGTACGACAGGTTGGCATTCAGCTGGTCGACGCCGGTCCGGGCCTCGTTGTGCTGGAGCTGGTAGTCCACCTTGACCGCGATGTTCCCGATGGGCCTCCAGGCCGCCCCCAAACTCACGATCCGCCGATCGTTGGCGGGATTCGCGGCGAAGCCGCTGGGGACCCGGTCCTGGGTATTGACCCGTTCGTAGCGCACGTAGGGCACCAGTTGATGCCCCGTCCGCGTGCTTCGCAGTAGGTCGTAGCCCGCCTGTCCATACCAGCCGATCAGCCGCTCTCCGACGGAAGCCGCCCCGCTCAACGCCCGGGCGGCGTTGAGCGCGGCCGCCTGGTCCACCGTGGCCGTGGCGAACAGGCCGCGGAGATCGAGACCCCGCCGCTGATAGGCCAGGTGGCCCTCCCAGATCAGCGTCCGCGCTCCGAGGTCGATGGGGCCGCCCACGGTGGTGACGGTTCGGTTCTGCCCCGAGTTGCCGAGGTACGCGGAGCCGCCCACCGTGAGACCCAGAACCCCCGTATAGTCCACCCGCGCGACCCCAGCCAGCTCTTCCGCCAGGGCCCTCGAGCCGTTTTGCCGCCCGCCCCGGATTCCTCCCGCGCTGAACCCCGAGGCGGCCGAGCTGCCGCCACCCACCGCGTCCAGCCCGTTGACCAGGTACACCCGATAAGCGAGGTCGCCCAGGTCGCCAAAGACGCCCAGCCCGCTCTCCCGCCAGGTAGACGGGACGATCACTTGCTCCGTCAGGGGGCGCGTCGTGCCGAGGAAGGTGGGAGGCTCGTGCAGCTCGTTGATCAGCCCCATGGCAACCAACAGCACGCCGCCGCGAAGGCCGAGGTGCGGCGAGAGCCGGTAATCTAGGTATGCGAACTCCACCGACGCTTCGCCGCCTCGCCCCGTGCTCCCGTGCTCGAACTCGATCTCGGAATTGAAGAGGAACTTGTCGTTGAACTTGTAGCCCAGGTAGGCGATGAGCCGGAGGGCATCCAGCTGGTCGGTGCGCCCGGAACGCTGGTTATCCTCTCGCACCTCCCGAAAGTGCTCGTACAGGACTTCCCCATAGCCGCCCAGGGAAACGCCTTCCCGCGCCCGGTACACCTTCGACGCCGCCGGACCCAAGCCGAACGCGCCGGTATCCGCCCGGGCCACGACCTCTCGACCCAGCTTGAGCTCCTCGATCTCTCGGGTGATCGCCTCGATCTGCGCCTTGAGTCGCGCGATCTCCGTCGTGTCCCGCTCCTGCGCCATGAGGCCCGAGGTGGACCAAGCCGTCACCGCAAGCGCCACGCCCGCGCGTCTCCATCGGATCAACCGCATCACCTCTTCTCCTTCAAGAAAGGTTCCATTGCCTGATTCCAGCGCGCTTCCACCCGTCCGTCTCGCAGGATCAGGAAGAGCGCGCCAACGTCATTTCGACCTGAAACCCAGCGTAGTCCGTCGTCCAGGCCCATCACGAACAGCGCCGTGGACAGGATGTCCGCCACCAAGGGGTCCTGCGCGACCACGGTCACACTGCCCCATGCCGGGACCGGCCTGCCCGAGCGCGGATCCAGAACGTGCCCGGGTCGCTCCGACTGACCGCTGGTGGACACCGACCGGTCCCGAATGACCAGCTCCCGCACCGGGACCAACCGTTCCGCGGGATGTGCGACCCCGATGGTCCAACCCCCGGAAGGAGGTGCTTCCGGCGACGACCCCACGGCCAGCCCCTGGCCCCCGAAGTCCACCAGCGCTGCATGAATGCCGCTGGCCCGCAGCACCGCCTGGACCGAGCGCAGCGCCGCACCCTTGCCAAAGCCTCCCGAATCCAGCCACGCGCCAGCGCTGCGCCGGACGATGTTTCGTCTTGTGGGATCGAACTCGAACTGCCGAAGCCCGCTGTTCCCCAGAGCCCGCGCCAGCTCGTCCTCCGTCGGCTGCCGCAGCGTCCCCCTCACGCCCCAGACGTCCACCAAGGGCCCAACGCCGGGGTCGAACGTGCCGCCAGTTTCGCGCCACCATCGCCACACCTGGCTCAGGAGCGCGCCGAGCGCTGGGGACACCCGGACGACCTCTCCCGGCGGTGCACGGTTCAGGCGCTGGAGTTCCGTGTCGTCTCGCCAGGTACTGAGGATGTCGTCGAGCTGCCGGACGGCGGCAAACGCCGCCTCCGCCGCCTCCTGGCCCCTTCGCTCGTCCTGCGCCACCAAGGCGAGCCGTAGCTCGGTGCCCATCACCCACGCCGCCCGGTGCACCACAACGCTCCCTGAGTCCCGCAGGTTGGGGGGTCGGTCTTGGGTGGCGACCAGGGCCAGAAGCGCGATGAAGGGAATGGTCATTCTCAAGCAGATGCGAATGAGACTCATTTGCAATTCACGAAGCCCGAATTTACCCCTCCCTTTTGACCGCGTCAATTCCGTGATCCTGCTTCCGGCTTCTCCCCACCCCGCGCATCATTCATCCCACTGTGAACCTCGGCTCCGTTCTCGCGTTTCTCTCTTTTGCGACGCTGGTCGCGCTGGGTGCCTACTTGGCCGGCGCCCGCTGGGCCCGCGCCCACCAGTCCGCCCGGCTGGAGCGCGCCAACGCCGAGCTCGCCCGCCGACTCCGCGAGCTGTTCTTGCTCCAGGAGCTTTCCTATCTCCTGTCCGAGTCCCTTGAGTTCGAGCGCATCGTGGAGCAAATCGCCCGCTACCTGGTGCGGTTTCTGGACGCCCAGGGCGCCGTGGTGGTTCTCGCTGACGAGCGCGAGGGCGGCCTGCGCGTCGCTGCCGCCGAGGGGAGTCTCGCCGGCCTCTTGGCACGAGCCTTCCCGGGGCCGCAGATCGGGTTGGTCGCCGCGGCCCTGACGGGTGAGAAACTGGAGGTGGCCGATGGCCCCGCACCCACCGAACTGCTGCCAGGTCTCGAGGCGCGGCGGGCCGCGGTGGCGCCGCTCCGGGCGCACGGCGTGATCCTCGGGGCCATCGTCGCCGTGGACACCCCGGACCCGTTCGGGCCCGATCAGCTGCGCCTGCTCTCCACCGTCGCGGCGCACGCCGCGGTGGTGCTCACCAATGCCCGGCTGTTCGACCAGCTGCGGGCCGGCAAGGAGCAGTGGGAAAGCACGTTCGACGCCCTGGCGGACGGCATCGCGGTGCTGGACGACCGCGGCCGGATCCAGCGCGCGAACCGAGCCCTGGCGGGACTCCTGGGGCAGCCCCTCCCCTCGGTGGTGGGCGGCGATCTCGCTCGAGAGCTCCTGGGCCGCCCGTCCGATCTGGCGGGCTTCTATCAGGCGGCGCGGCGGGGCGAGCGCATCGCACCGGTCACCCAGCGCTCGGAGGCGTTGCGGCGCGTCTTCCGCATCAGCGCCGCGCCCATGCAGGGAGACCAATCCCAGGGGTGGCTGGTGGTGCTCATCGAGGACGTGACGGAGCAGAAGGCGTTCGAAGCGCAGATGATCCAGCACGAGAAGATGGCGGCCATCGGTCAGCTGGTGTCCGGCGTGGCGCACGAGCTCAACAATCCCCTCACCTCGGTCTCGGGGCTGGCTGAGCTACTCCTGGAGCAACCGGCGACGCCACCCTCCACCAGGGAGCCCCTGCGGATCATCTATGAGCAGGCCGAGCGCGCGGGGACGCTGGTGCGCAACCTCCTCACCTTTGCGCGCCAGGGGCCCCCGGACGTGGTCTCCGTCGACGTGAGCGACGTGGTGCGGCGTACCGCGTTGTTGTTGGAACACGAAGTCCGACTCCGGCGGGTGGACCTGGTGACCGAGTTACCGCCGGAGCCGGTGGTGGTGCGAGCCGATCGGATGCAGCTCCAGCAAGTGGTCGTGAACCTGGTGACCAACGCGGTCCAGGCCGTGGCCGCGAACCCACCCGACCGGCCCCGGCGGGTCCTGGTCCGCGCCCGCCGGTATCAGGATCGCGTCGCGATTGAGGTGGAGGACACCGGCCCGGGCGTACCGGAGGAACTGGCCTCGCGGATCTTCACGCCCTTCTTCACCACCAAGGAACCCGGGGTCGGCACCGGGCTCGGCCTCGCCATCACCTACGGGATCCTGGAGCGGCACGGCGGAACCCTCGCGGTGCGGCGCGCGAGCGGGGGCGGCGCCCTCTTCGTGGCCGAGCTGCCGGCGGCCGTGGCCGGCGGATCGTTCCGCGATGGCGACGGCGCCTCCGGCCCGCAGCACGCCGCGACCGCCGGTCATCGGGTGCTCCTGGTAGACGGCGACCCCGCGGTGCAGCGCATGATCAGCCTGCTGTTCTCGAGCGACGGGCACCTGGTGGAGGCGGCGCGCGACGGCGCTCACGCGGTCGAGCTGCTGACCCGAGGGGATTACGACCTCGTGATCGCCGATCCATGCACCGATGTGGCCGGGGAGATGTTCGCCGAGACGCTCCTCGCCCGTTGGCCCGGACTCATGCGCCGGGCCATCTTCGCCACCGCCGACGTCCGTCCCGAGACCGAGGAGTGGCTCCGGCGTCTCGGCGGGCGCTACGTCCACAAGCCGATGAATGCGCGGCAGCTCCGGGCCGCCGCAGCGCAACTCCTCGCGACCTGATGGACGAGTGCCGTTCTGAACGGCACTAGGCTTGCTTCTGACGCCCGCGCCTCCGGCCCAGCACGGCGGCCAGGCGGGCGGACAGGGCCCGCGCGCGGAACGGCTTGCTGAGGAAATCGTCCGCGCCGTGCTCGAAGACGCGGACTTCGTTCTCTTCGTCCCCGCGGGCCGTGAGCACGACCACCGGGATATCCGCCGTCGCCGGCCGCGACCGCAGGTGCGAGAGTACCCCGTACCCGTCCAGGCCGGGCAGGTTCAGATCCAGGACGATGATGTCCGGCCCGTAGCGATCGATCTGGTCGAGCGCTTCTACCCCGTTCCGCGCCTCCACCACGTGGTAGCCGTCGCGCTCCAGCAGGTCCCTCATCACCTTGCGCAGCATGTCCTCGTCGTCCACCAGCAGGACCTTGGCGCCCGCAGCCTGCCGCGGCGCCCCGAGTTCGACCGGCTCGAGCAGCTCGAACTCCGCGGCAATCGGCTTCGGCTGTGGCCCCGACTCCCGTTCCTTGACCACCCCGGGCGCCACGCCGGGCGCCGGCGAGGGTCGCTTCCCCGGCGCGCGGACCGGCGCCGCGGTGTCTTCCTGCGGGACGTCCACCACCCGCAGCAACTCGTCAATGGTGGACTCCCCCCGGAGCACGTGCGACAGGCCGCTCTCCCACAGCGAGGTCATCCCGCCGGCGTGCGCCGCTTCCGCGATGCGGTCCGCGGTCTCGCCGGCGCCGATACGTCGCTCCACCTCGGGCGTCACCGTCAGCACTTCGATGATCGAAAAGCGGCCGCGATACCCGGTCATGGCACATTCGGGACAGCCGACGGCTCGGTAGAGCGGCGTGTCGGGAGGAACCCAGCGGTGCAACTTGGCGGGGATGGTCTCGACCCAAACCTCTTTGCAGGTCGGACACAGCCGCCGCATCAGCCGCTGCGCCACCACCCCGCGGAACGCGGAGGCGATCTTGAACGGCTCGATGCCGATGTCCACCAGCCGGGTGACCGCGTTGGGAGCGTCGTTGGTGTGGAGCGTGGAGAGCACCAGGTGGCCCGTGAGCGACGCCTGGATCGCGATCTGGGCGGTTTCCTGGTCGCGGATCTCGCCCACCAGTACCACGTCGGGGTCCTGGCGCAGAATGGATCGCAGCGCGGCCGCGAACGTGAGCCCCGCTTTTTCGTTGACCTGCACCTGCACGATCCCCTGAATCCGGTACTCCACCGGGTCCTCGACCGTGACGATGTTCACGCCCTCGCTCTGCACGTGCCGCAACGCGGAGTAGAGCGTGGTGGTCTTGCCTGAGCCCGTGGGCCCCGTCACCAGGATGACGCCGTCCCGGTTGTCCAGCAGCGCCTTGATCGCGGCCCCCTCATTGGGGTTGAAGCCGAGCGAGTCGAGCGACAGCACGGTCCGGCTCGAGTCCAGGATCCGGAGGACGACCTTCTCCCCGAGCGTCGCAGGCAGGGTTGAGACGCGCAGGTCGACAGGAACGCCGTTGACCGCCACCCGCGCCCGGCCATCCTGTGGGCGCCGCCGGTCCGAGATGTCCAGCGAGGAGATGATCTTCATCCGCGAGATCAACGGCAGGCCCGCCGCCCGCGGGATCTTCATGACCTGGCGCAGCACCCCGTCAATGCGGTACCGCACCGCGACGCCGCCTTCTTCTGGCTCGACGTGGATGTCGCTGGCCCGCGAGAGAATGCCCTCGGAGAGGATCAGGTCCACCAGTCGCACCACCGGCCGTTGCGAGGCTTCCTCGGCCGAGACCGCGATCTCTTCCAGCTCCTTCTCCTTGAGCTGGGTCACCTCGGCGTCCGACTCCATGCCTTCGAGCAGCTGCCCGATCACACTCTCGGGTCGGTAGAACTCGTCAATCTTGTCCTGGATCTTCTTGGGGCTGGCGAGCTGGATGCGCACCTCACGGCCCGTGGCGAAGGCCAGCATCTTCTCGCAGTCGAGATCGAACGGGTTCGCCGTGGCGATCTCGAGATAGGAATCCGTGATTCGAAGCGGGATGATGTGGTACTTCTTGGCGACCTGCTCCGGCACCAGCTCGCGCGCCTGCCGGTCGCTCTGCGTAATGTCGGCCAGCTTCAGCCGGAAACGCGTCGCCAGCCCGCCGAGCAACTGCTCGTCGGTCGCCTTCCCCTGGGAGACCACGGTCTCCCAGAGCGTGTCCTTGGCGCCTTCCATGGCGCGGAGTTGCTCCAGCGCCTCCTTGCCGATCAGCTCCTCGACCGTGGCGCTAAGCCACTCGTCCTTGAAGCGGGCTATGGAATACCTCCGGCTACAGGACCGCCCTCAATGTTCCAAGATAAGCCAGCGGCGGACGACCGCCAATGAAGCGGGAGAAACGGCAGGGGCGGCAGGGGCGGCAGGGGAGCGTGGGCGCACCTCTCCTCCCGCCGCGGCGGCCTCTCGCGCCGCCGCCGCCCTAGAGCAGTGTCCAGAGCCCCCGATGCAAGTCCGCCAGCAGCGCCCACTTAGACCTCTGGAGATCGACCCCCAGCTCGAGCCGCACCAGTTGGTGCAGCCACTCGATCCCGATCCCCGTGACCGGCCGGAGCCCCCCGCTCGCGACCCACGGCGCCCCACCCACGACCCCGTCCACCCACGCCCCGCGCACAAACGGCGCGACCACGACGTACCCACCGGTCGAAACCAAGGAGCCGAGCGGGAGTTCCGGGAAGGGCACCCGGAGTCGCCACTCCGCGCCCCCGCCTGCACCATAGCGGCCTCCGCAGCGGACGCTCGCGTTGCAGCCCTCCGGCCCCCGCCCACCCCACACGAACGCCCGATCCGGTCGGAGGTCCCGCGAGCCCCACGCTGCCCACCCGTGCAACCGCATCGCCGTGCTGCCCAACGGGACTTCGACGCGCCCGTCCCCTCGCAGCCGCACATAGCGGGCCGTGTCCCCGAGGCCGCCCTCGGCCTGGAGCTCGAACCCCACATCCGGCTGCGGAGGCAGCACCCACGGACGCCGCGCGACGCTCACTCGCCCCACCCAGTACCGCCCGGCGCCGAGCGAGGCGTTGGGCCGGAACGTCCCGGTGACCGGCGTGGCGACCGTGGCGACGCTCTGCGTGCGCTCCATCCCGCCCGAGAGCGACACTGTGACGCCGCCCAGTCGTCGCCTCACGGCAAGTCGCGCCCGGTCCTCCAACACGTAATCGCCGTAGTCTCGGCCCAGCTCCTGCGCCGAGAACGAGTTGAACAGCGGCGTGATGAGCGGTTCGTCGCCCACGTCGCGGATCTCGCGACCGACCTCGAGCGCGACACTGCCCCACGCCGTGGGGCGCCGCAACCCGGCTTTGGCTTTGAGCCGCTCATCGCTCAGTCCGTACGATCCCCACACCCGCAGCTCCAGCGCGCCGCCGGCCGCCCGCACCACACCACCCGCACCGGGCGCCAGGCCCTCCACTCGGTTCACGTGTAAGAAGTCCGACACCGACGCGGCCCCCGGCCGTGCGCCGGGCAAGCCAGAGAGGACCCGCGCCGAGGCGAGTTGGCGCACGGCCGCCCGCACCGAGGCCAGGTCGAGCGTCCCTTGCCCCGCGGTCTCGGCAATCGCGGCGTCGAGGGGCTCCGGCCACGGATAGGCGCTCCGGGCCTCGGCCGAGGCCGCTGCGATCTCCGGCCCGGCGAAGAGCTGGTCCGCCAGGCCGACGTTGAAGCGGTACTCCCCGATCTCCCAACGCCCGCGGATGATCCCGCGCGCGGGCAGGTCGAGCCACGTGGTATGGCGGCGGATCTCGATCTCCTGGCGCCGGGGGAGCCAGTACCGGCCCTCCCACAGCCCGTTGTCGAGTACGATGGTGATGTCTTCCAGGCTGGGATCGAGGTAGGCGCTCTTGGTGAACTGAAACCGCATGCGCACCAGCTGGGCCTGGTGGGCGTCGAGGTAGAGCGTCCCCACCAACCGCGGAGCGGCCGGCTCCTTAGGGCGCACCAACACCTCGTACACCCGCACCAGGCGTTGGGGAATCTCAATGGTCAACGAGTCAGAGAGCGCGTAGTCGTACCACTGAGCGGCGCCGGGCGCCAACGGGTGCGGGACGTCCCGCACTTCGTCCCCCTCCCCGACGCGAATGCGGTTCCCGAATCCGTTGGTGACGATGCCGAGGTGGTCGCGATGATACTGGATGTCGGTGGGCAGGTCGCGCCGGTCTCGCCAGCCCACGATCCGCTGCTTGCTCCGTCCCGGCGCCTTCCAGTAAACTTCCAGGACCAGCTGGTCGGCTTTGATCAGCTTGGGCGGCGCCGCCAGTCCCTCACCCAGTTGCCCAAGAAAGAACACAAACCCGTGCGCCCGCGCCTCGAAGTCCCTGAGCCCGGTATCGGCCTCGGCGCTCACGCGCCGCGCCGCGGCGCGGGCGATCAGGGCGGTGGTGGCGCTGTCGTTCCAGGTTTGGCCGGCCAGCCCTGCGGGACCGAGGGCCGCCAGCGTCAGGACCGCGAGCAGGCGCATCATGGCGCAATATCAGGGCGCCTGTGGGCGGCAGCAAGCGCCCTGGCCCTGCTCCTCGCCGCCTGCGAAGATCTCACTGTTCCGGGCGGCAGTTTGCCGACCGACGAGCTGCTCATCCTGCCGCTCGGGAGCAGCGCACTCGCGCCGGCCAGCATCTCGTTCTATGTGTCCAACGCGCGGGCCACCACCCGCAACCTGATCCATAACGACGGGTTCAACACCCTGTTCGCGCGGGTCCAATTCCCCAGTGGCTCGCTGTCCACGTTGGACGGCGCTACGCTCGGCCTGGGCGACTCGGTGCTGGTGGCGCTGAGCGCGGACGCCGGCGTGTACGGGATCCGCCTCGAGCCGGAAGGCCTCCGCTTCGCCTCGTTGGGCCGCCCCATTCTGACCTTCTCGTACGTGCGCTACGGCGACCTCAGCGTGGCGAACGGCTCTCGGTACGCCGACCAAACGGCCTACGCCAGCGCCCTGGAGGTCTGGCGCGAAACGTCGTTCGATCGTCGGACCACCGCCGGCGGCGCCGGCACCGCCTTGAGCGACATCACCACCAGTCTCACGCAAGCCGGACACTACCTGGTCGCGGCGCCCTGGTGACCCGCGACACCGACTTCGCGACCTACGCCGCCCGCGCGGCGGTCGGCGGCATCGTGCCGGTTCTCCGCGAGCTGCCGGCGGACATGCTGACCCCGGTCACCGCCTACGCCGCGATCGCGCGGCCACCCTTCGCCTTCCTGCTGGAGTCCCTGGTGGGTGGCGAGCGGTGGGCGCGTTACACGTTCATGGGAACCGAGCCCCGCGAGGCGTGGCGCTATCGCGGCGGGCAGGTGGAGCACTGGACGCCCGCCGACGAGTGGAGCGCGGGGAGCCCGGCGCCGGACCCGCTAGGGCACCTGGCCCAGCGCATCCGGGCGCTCAAGCCGGCTCCGGCCCTCGGGCTACCGCGCTTTTCCGGCGGCGCCGTGGGGTATTTGGGCTACGACGTCGCCCGCACCTTGGAGCGCCTCCCCGGCGGACCGGTGGACGACCTCGGCCTGCCGGACGCGCTGTTCATGCTGGCCGACTCCCTGGTCATCATCGACAACGCCTTCGGGCGTGCCACCATCGTGGCCAACACGGAGGTCCTCCCGGGGAGCGACCGGAGCACGCTCACGCGGGCCTACCAGGCCGCGGAACAGCGGATCGACCAGATCCTCCGCCGGCTGGCGGATCCTCCACGCTTGACGCCCTTGTCCCTGGCCGAGGCCCCCGCCCTCCCGGTGGAGAGCCCATACCCGGCAGCCGCCTTCGAACGCGATGTCGAGCGGATCAAGGCTTATATCCGGGCGGGCGACACCTTTCAGACGGTGCTGTCGCGACGCCAGGACCTCACCACCACGGCGGACCCCCTGGACGTTTATCGCGCGCTCCGCACGCTGAATCCGGCCCCCTACCTGTATTTCCTGCGGCTGGACGACCTGGTCCTGGCCGGCAGCTCGCCGGAGGTGCTGGTGCGGGTCGAGGATGGCGAAGTCCTGGTGCGGCCCATCGCGGGCACGCGGCCCCGCGGCGCCACGCCGGAGGACGACGAGCGGCTGACTCGCGAGTTGTTGGCCGATCCCAAGGAGCTGGCCGAGCACATGATGCTGGTGGACTTAGGACGGAACGACGTGGGCCGGGCCGCTGCGTTCGGGACGGTGCGGGTGACCGAGTTGAAATCAATAGAGCGGTACTCGCACGTGCAGCACATCGTGAGCGAGGTGCGCGGGCGGTTGCGTCCCGGGCTGGATGCGGTGGACGCGTTGCGCGGGGCGTTCCCGGCCGGCACCGTGAGCGGCGCGCCCAAGGTTCGGGCCATGCAGATCATCGACGAGCTGGAGCCCACTCGGCGCGGGCCCTATGCCGGCGCCGTGGGGTACCTCGGTTGGGGGGCCGAGACCCTCGATACCGCCATCGCGCTCCGCACCGCTATTCTCCGGGGCGGGCGCGCGCACGTCCAGGCCGGCGCCGGCATCGTGGCCGACAGCGACCCGGCCCGGGAGTATCAGGAAACGGAAAGTAAGGCGGGCGCGGTGCTGAAGGCGCTGGCTATCGCGTCGCGGCGGTGAGGGCAGGAAAAGGCAGAAGGGCAGAAAAAGGGCAGGAAAAGGGCAGGAGGGGCAGGAACCGGGCAGAAGGACGCGCTGCCCTATTGTGCCCCCTGCCCCTTTTCTGCCCGTTTCTGCCCCTCCCCTCCTGCCCCTCTTCTGCCCCTTCACCGCATCACACGTATATTAGACGGTCGCAGGAGAGCCACGTGTCCGGGTTCAAACTCATCAGTACCACCGGCGACCAGACCATCGACCTCCCCGAGGGCCGTGCCATCGTGGTGGGGCGGGCGGTAACCAGCGACCTTCCCATCTACGATCCTACCGTTTCCCGGCGCCACGCCGAAGTGACGCTGGCCAACGGCAGCGTCTCCGTCAAAGACCTGGGCTCGAGCAACGGCACCTACATCAACGGCACCCAGATCTCGCAGTCCACGGCGGGGGACGGCGACATCGTGACCTTCGGGAAGGTGGCCTTCAAGGTTCACCAGGTGACCCCGGCGGCCGCGCGCCCGGCGGCCAAGCCGGCGGCCGAGGCGTCCGGCTTTGGGGTGAGGCCGCCCGAGGCGACCATCGTGCGGCAGGTACCGCTGGAGGCCGCGGCCGGCGGCATCGAGGCCAAGGTGGCGGGCCGGCCCAGCGACGGCACCCAACTCAAAGTGCCCGGCGAGTCGGTCGAAGAGCGGCAGAGCAAGAAACTCTCCCTCCTGCTGGACATCTCCAAGGAGCTCTCCAAGCAGCAGGAAGTGGACAAGCTGCTGCAGAAGATCGTGGACATCACCTTCCAGGTGATGAGCGTGGACCGGGTCTCCATTCTCATGGTCGAGGAGCCGTCCGGCGAGCTGCTGCCGCGCGTTTCCAAGAACCGCTTGGGGGACTCGGGCGGCAGCCGGCACGTGCCGCAGTCCATCGCGCGGCGCGCCGTGAGCGAGCGGCTCGCCATCCTCACGGACAACGCCGTCGCCGACGAGCGCTTCAAGGGCAAGTCTATCGTGATGCAGAGCGTGCGGAGCGCGATGTGCACGCCGCTGATCAGCAGCGAAGGCAAGGTCCTCGGCATCATCTACGTGGACAACATGACGGCGACGCACTCCTTCGGCGACGAGGACCTGGAATTCCTCATCGCCTTCTCCGGCATCGCGTCCGTGTCCATCGAGAACAGCCACCTCACGGATCGCATCCGCCGAGAGGCGGTCGTGGTGGCCAACTTCCAGCGTTATTTCGCGCCCAACCTGGCGGCCCAGATCGCCAACCAGGAAGGCGCCGTGCAGTTGGGCGGCTCCAAGCGGCCGGTGTTCATTTTCTTCAGCGACATCCGCGGGTTCACGCCCATGTCGGAGAAGATGAACCCGGACGAGATCGCCACCCTGCTCACCGAGTACTTCACCGAGATGGTGGAGATCATCTTCGAGCACGGCGGCACGCTGGACAAGTTCATCGGCGACGCGATCATGGCCATCTGGGGCGCGCCCATCCCCCACGAGGACGACGCCGACCGGGCCATGCGCGCCGCCATCGACATGCAGCGCGTGCTGGGCGAGCTCAACACCAAGTGGACCGCGCAGGGACGCCAACCGGTCAACATCGGGATCGGGATCAATTTCGGCGAGGTGTTCGCCGGCAACATCGGCAGCGAGCGCCGGCTGGAGTACACCGTCATCGGCGACGCGGTCAACACGGCGTCGCGGCTCTGCTCCAAGGCCGGCCCCGGCGAGATTATCATCTCGGAGCCCTTCCACCGAGCGCTGAAGAAACCTCCCAAAGTGGAGGCCCTGGAGCCGATGCAGCTCAAGGGCAAGGCGCAGGCCGTCCCGGTCTACCGGGTAAAGCGATAGGGGAGCCCCGCCGACTCCAGCAGCTCGATCACCAGCCGCACCGGCAGCCCCATCACGCTGAAGAAGTCGCCCTCGATGCGCTCCACCAGCACCGCGCCGTAGCCCTGCACCCCGTAGGCGCCGGCTTTGTCGAGGGGCTCTCCGGTGGCGATGTAGGCCTCGATCATCTCGGTGGTGAGCGGCCGGAACCACACCCGCGTCACGTCGCATCGGTCGCGGACCTCGCGGTCCAGCGCCAGCGCCACGGCGGTGACCACGCGATGGTCGCGACCGCTCAGCTGCTCCAGGATGCGCGCGGCGTCGGCGGGCGAGGCGGGCTTGCCCATCAGCTGCTGTCCCAGCACGACCACGGTATCCGCGCCCAGCACCGGTGCGCCGGGATGACGCGCCGCGACTTGCAGGGCCTTCTCCCGCGCCAGCCGCACGGCGAAGCGCTCCGGCAGTTCCCCGGGCTCCGGCACTTCGGGAAGGTCGGACGGATCCACCCGGTGAGGAATGCCCAGCATTTCGAGGAGCTGACGCCGACGAGGGGAGGAAGATGCTAGGATGAGCATGCGTAGCGACCGTCACGGTCCGGGGTCATAGCTCAGGTTGTTATTGGTTACTTAAGCCAATCCCATCACGTCTCTCTCTGCGATCCTCTGCGGTCTCTCCGACCTCTGCGGTGAATTTGTCATGACGCTGAGAAGCCAGGCATCAGCGCTCCAGGATCAGCGTGACCGGGCCGTCGTTCACCAGCTCCACGTCCATCATCGCGCCGAATTCCCCGGTCTCCACCGGGATCCCCCGCGCCCTAAGCGCGGCGATGAATGCCTCATACAGCGGGATGGCGACCTCCGGAGATGCCGCCCCGACGAACGACGGCCGGCGACCCTTGCTGGCATCGCCGTAGAGCGTGAACTGGGAGACCACCAGCACCGCGCCGCCCACGGCCGCCAGGTCCCGGTTCATTCTCCCCTCGTCGTCGGCAAACACCCGCAGGCCGGTCACCTTCTCCGCCATCCACTCGACCTGATCGGGCAGGTCCACCGGCGCGAACCCCACCAGCACGAGAAGGCCGCGCCCGATGCTGCCGGTGACGCGGCCGTTGATTGTTACGGCTGCCCTTGAGACTCGCTGGACCACTACCCGCAACCCCCTACCCCTCCCCGCCGCTCATTCCACCGTCACGGACTTTGCGAGATTCCGCGGCTTATCCACGTCACACCCACGCCGCACCGCGATGTAATAGGCCAGCAGCTGGAGCGGGATCACGCTCAGCAGCGGCGTCAAGGGATCGATCGTCTCCGGAATGGGGAAGCTGTGATCTGCGAGCCCGGTGATCTCCGCGTCGCCTTCGGTCACGATCGCGATCACCCGGCCCCGACGCGCCTTCACCTCCTGCACGTTCGACAGGATCTTCTGGTACACCGCGTCGCGCGGGGCGATGAACACGACCGGCATCATTTCGTCGATCAGCGCGATGGGCCCGTGCTTGATCTCGGCCGCCGGATACCCCTCGGCGTGGATGTAGGAGATCTCCTTGAGCTTGAGCGCCCCTTCCAGCGCCACCGGGAAGTTGTAGCCGCGGCCCAGGTACAGCGCGTTGGGCGCGCGCGCGAACTGCTCCCCGATGCGCTCCACCGCCGCGGCGCGCGCCAGCACCTGAGACATCTGCCCGGGGAGCTTCCGCAGCGCCCGCACGATTTCCCGGCCCTGGAGCACGGACAACGCCCGCAAGCGCCCCAGGCGCAGCGTGAGGAGCGCGAGGGCTGCGACTTGACAGGTGAACGCCTTGGTGCTGGCCACCCCGATCTCCGGACCGGCGTGGATGTAGATGCCGCCGCCCACCTCCCGGGCGATGGTGCTCCCCACCACGTTCACGATGCCCAGCGTGTGCGCCCCGCGCCGCTTCGCCTCCCGGATCGCGGCCAGGGTGTCGGCCGTCTCGCCGCTCTGCGAGATCCCGATCACCAGCGTGCGGTGGTCCAGGATGGGATTCCGGTACCGGAACTCGGAGGCGTACTCGACCTCCGCCGGGATGCGCGCCAACTCCTCCAGCAGGTATTCGCCGATCAGCGCGGCATGCCACGAGGTGCCGCACGCCGTCAGCACCACCCGATCGATCTCCAGCAACTGCTCGTTGGCGAGATTAAGCCCGCCCAAGCGCGCGTTGCCGTCGTCCTCCAGCAGCCGCCCCCGCAGCGTCAGCTCGAGGGCCTCCGCCTGCTCCATGATCTCCTTCAGCATGAAGTGCGCGAATCCGCCGCGCTCGACGCTGGCCAGGTCCCATTCGACCGTCGAGACCGATTTCTCCACCGGCTCGGTCTCGAGGTCGGTCACTCTATAGCCCTCCGGCGAGAGCACCGCGATCTCGCCATCGTCGAGGTAGACCACCGAGCGGGTGTGCGCCAGCATGGCGGCGGCATCCGACGCGATGAAATACTCGTGATCGCCGAGGCCCACGAGCAGCGGCGAGCCGTGCCGCGCGGCCACGATGGTGTGGGGTTCCCGCGAGGAAACCACCGCGATGCCGTAGGTGCCCTCGACCTGGCGCAACGCGGCCGCCACGGCCAGCTCGAGCGAATCGGTGAACGCCTCCTCGACCAGATGGGCCAGGACCTCGGTATCCGTCTCGGAGCGGAACCGGTGGCCGCATTGCTGGAGCCGTTCCCGGAGCGTCCCCGCGTTCTCGATAATCCCGTTGTGCACCAGCGCCATGGTGCCGCCGCAATCGGTGTGCGGGTGGGCGTTGTCATCCGTCGGCGCGCCGTGCGTGGCCCACCGGGTGTGCGCCAGGGCGGTGCACCCCCGCGGTAGGTGCCCCTCGAGCCGTTGCTCGAGCACCGCGATCTTGCCGGCCGCCTTCTCCACCGCCAGCCGGCCGTCCTGGATCACGGCGATCCCCGCCGAGTCGTACCCCCGGTACTCGAGCCGCTTCAGCGCCTCCAGGACCAACGGGCCCGCGTCCTGCTTACCGACGTACCCGACTATCCCGCACATACCGCCGTCCTTTCGCGCTCCAGCACCTCTCGACCGGCGCCGATGAGCTGCAGCGCCGCCTCCCCGGTGGGCGCCTCCGCAACCAGGCGCACGACCGGCTCCGTCCCCGAGGGCCGCACGTGGAGCCAACGGTCTGCCCACGTGAGGCGCAAACCGTCCTGCTGGTCCGGGTGCGCGTCCGGAAACCGGCGCCGGAGCTCGCCGTACGCTAAGGCAAGATCCGGGCCACGAGAGGCCTTGGCTTTCACAATCGTGTACCGCGGTTCCTCGGCCACCAACTCGCTCACGGTCTTCCTGGTCCGGGTCACCAGCTCCAGAACCAGCGCGGCTCCCACCGGCGCGTCGCGTCCCAGGTGGAGCGCCGGCAGGATCACCCCGCCGTTTCCCTCACCGCCGATCACCGCGCCCGCCTCCCGCATGGCCCGCGCCACGTTGGCTTCGCCCACTGGAGCCCGAATCACCTCGGCCCCACACCCGCGCGCGGCGTCCTCTACTACCAGACTTGTCGAGAGATTAATCACGACGGTGGGGCGGCCAGGCGGTCGGCGGACGGCAGTCTCGGGTCCGACCGCCCGACCACCCGTCCGCCGGTCCGCCCTATCCAGCACCGCCCGCACCGCGAAGGCCAAGGTGTAGTCTTCGCCAATCGGCTCCCCCCGCTCGTTCACCAACGCCAAGCGGTCCACGTCGGGATCCACGGCCATCCCCAGGTCGGCCCTGCGGCGCCGCACCAACTCGCCCAGCGCGCCCAGGTGCTCCGGCACTGGCTCGGGCGCGCGGGGGAACCGGCCGTCGGGCTCGAGGTCCATGCCCACCACCCTGCACCCCAGCCGGCGGAGCAACAGAGGCATGATGGTCCCACCCGCCCCACGGACGCAGTCGAGCGCCACGGTGAGCTTGCGCCGGCGAACCCGCGCCGGCCGCAGCACCTCGAGCCGGAGCACCGCGTCCACGTGGCGTCGAACGGCACCCTCGTCGTGTGCCACGGCGCCCACCCGATCCCATGTGCTCCGCCCAAGGTCGCCGCGCTCGGCCCGCTCCACCAGCTCACGCGCGTCCGCCCCGTCCAGGAACAGCCCATCCGGTCCCACGAACTTCAGGGCGTTCCATTCAGCCGGGTTGTGGCTGGCGGTGATGGCGATGCCGCCCGCCGCGTGGTGATGCTTGACGGCCAGCTGGAGCGTCGGCGTCGGCACTAGCCCCAGGTCCACCACGCGACAGCCCACCGACTGCAATCCGGCCTGCGCCGCTGCGGCGAACATGGGCCCCGAGACCCTCGCATCTCGCCCCAGCACCACGGCCGGGTCGTGCCCCTTGGCGACCAGCAGCCCGAACGAGGCGGCCAACCGAGCCACCAGCTCCGGCACGAGGTCGGTGCCCACGATGCCGCGGACGCCGGACACGCTGACGATCAACCCGGTCGCCACCCGATCACCCCGTCACCATGCGGCCTGGAACTTAGCCAGGCGGCGTGACGATTGCACCGGCCGCGACGCGGTGCGGAACGCGCCGCCGCGAGACCGCCGGCGTGGGGATGGGAAGGTGATCGGCGTCGCGGCATACGGCGAGAAACGCGTCCACCATGGCGCCGTCCCATTGCCTCCCGGCACCCTGGCGGATCTCCTCCAGCGCCTCCGGCACGGCGCGCGGCGGCCGGTACGGCCGCCCCGTCGTCATGGCGTCGAAGCCGTCCGCCACGGAGACCACCCGGGCGTGCAACGGGATCTGATCGCCTCGGAGTCGGTCGGGCAGGCCACTACCGTCGGGCCGTTCGTGGTGCGAGCGGACCACCGCCAGGACCTGCGGCGCGTGCTTGAGCAGCGGTTCCAGAATCCGTGCCCCGATCACGGTATGCTGCATGATGTGGTGGTATTCCTCGTCGGAGAGCCGGGCCGGCTTGTGCAGCACGGCCTCCCGCACCCCGATCTTCCCGATGTCGTGCAGCTCGGCCCCCAACTCGATGAGCTGGACATCGGCCTCCGGCAATCCCAGCACCGCGGCGATTCGGCCGGCATACGCCGCCACGCGCGCGGAATGTCCCTTGGTGTAGGCGTCCTTGGCCTCGAGCGCGTGCGCCAGGGTCTGGACCCCCTCCAGGAACAACTCCTCGATCCGCACCGCCTGCTGGTCCACCATGTCCGCCAGGTGCTCCTGGTATTGGCGGTTCTCCAGGATCAGCCGGCGTTTCTCGAGCGCCTGGGTCACCCGCGCGCGCACCTCGTCCACATGGAACGGCTTCGGGATGTAGTCGTAGGCGCCGGCCTGCAGGCAGGCGACGGCGGTCTCCACCTCAGCCACCGCCGTCAGCATCACCACGGCGACCTCGGGCCACCGCCGCCGGATTTCGTGGAGCAGCGCCACTCCGTCCATCTCCGGCATCCGGATGTCGGTGAGCACCACCGGAGCCGGCTCGCGCTCCAGCGCCGCCAGGGCCGCTTGGGCCGAGTCGGCTTGTTCACACCGGTAGCCCACACCTTCCAGAAGCCGCGCCAGCGCGTTCCGGATGCGCGGCTCGTCATCCACCACGAGACAGCGGAAGCCGTCGGACGTCATGGCAGCTAACGTACGCCGGAACCAGCGGCACAGCCAGTGCCGTTCCAAGGATGCCCGCGAACTTTTTCACCGGCTTCCGGGGCCGTGAAGTTGGAACGGCACCAGTCGCTTGCCGCCCCCAAGTCCGGGAGTGTACGTTCCCATCCGCCTTGCACTTGAGCCACCCATGACCCGGATCTTCGAGTCCGACCTCGAGTTAGGGCTCGGCACCCGAGCCGTGCACGCCGGCCAGCGCCCCGACGATCCGACCGGCGCCATCATGACGCCGATCTACCAGACGTCCACCTACGTCCAGCTGGCCCTGGGGCGGCATAAGGGGTTCGAGTACGCGCGCACCCGAAACCCCACGCGCGACGCCCTCGAACGGAACCTGGCCGCCCTCGAAGGCGGCACCCACGGCTTCGCCTTCGCGTCCGGGCTCGCCGCCACCGACGCCGTCCTCAAGCTGCTCCGAGCGGGCGACCACGTGATCTGCGGCGAAAACGTCTATGGCGGCACCCACCGCCTCATGACTCAGGTGTTCGCTCAGCTCGGGCTCACCTTCAGCTTCGTGGACACGCGGGACCCTGGGGAGATCGCGAAGGCCGTGACCCCGGCCACCAGGATGATCTTCGTGGAGACGCCGTCCAATCCGATGATGCGGCTCACGGACTTGGCGGCGGTCGGCGCCCTGGCGCAGGACCGCACGCTGCTGGTGGCGGTGGACAACACGTTCGCGACCCCGGTATTCCAACGGCCCCTCGCGCTCGGCGCCCACGTCGTGATCCACTCGACGACCAAGTATCTGAACGGCCATAGCGACATGGTGGGCGGCGCCGTCGTCACCCACCGCGACGACCTGGCGGAACGCCTCGCGTTCCTCCAGAACGCCGCGGGGGCGGTCCCGGGACCGTTCGATTGCTGGCTGGCGCTCCGCGGCACCAAGACCCTGTCGCTCCGGATGCGGCAACACGACAGCAACGGCCGCTGCCTCGCGGAGTGGCTTCAGAGCCATGCGGCCGTACAGCGGGTGTACTACCCCGGCCTCGCGGACCACCCCCAATACCAGCTGGCCTGCCGGCAAATGAGCGGCTTCGGGGGCATGATTTCCCTGGAACTCGGTTCGGCAGCCCGGGCGCGCGTCTTGGTGGAGAGCACCCGGATCTTCGCCCTCGCCGAATCGCTGGGCGGGGTCGAAAGCCTGGTGGGTCACCCGGCGAGCATGACGCACGCCAGCGTTCCCAGGGCCATGCGCGAGGAGATGGGACTCACCGACGGGCTGGTGCGGCTTTCGGTGGGGATCGAAGACGTGGAGGATCTGCGGGCGGATTTGGAGCAGGCGCTGGCGAAGGCGACCAAATGAAACCGGCCGGCGGGCGTTGCGTACAGCTAGATCGGGAAGCGGGCAACGGGAAACGGGAAAGGGTGCGTCGTCGGTACCAACGTTTCCCTTTTCCCCTTTCCCGTTTCCCGGCATCTACCCGGAGGAATCACCATGACTGACGCCACCGGCCTCCCCTCGCCGCGGCCCCGCAAAGTCCTGCAACAGATCGCCCCGGTCACCTGGGAGCATCCGGCCGACCGCGCGGCCCTCCAAACGTTGCGCGCCATCCCGGGCTTCGATGAAGCCGTGCGGAAGATCGTCGGGACCTTCGGGGAACGCGGCATTCGCCTGCTGTTTCAGGCCAACGCCGTGCGCGTGGGGCCCACGCAGTTCCCGGTCCTCCACACGCTGATCACCGAAGGGTCCGCCACCATGGATTGGCCGGAGGCGCCGGAGGTGTACGTCACCCAGACGCCCTTTGTGAACGCCGGCGCGGTGGGAGTGGATCGGCCGTTCATCATTCTCAACTCGGGCGCCGTGAGCCTGCTGGACACGGACGAGCTGCGGGCCCTCCTGGGCCACGAGCTGGGGCATGTGATGAGCGGGCACGCGCTCTACCGCACGGTGCTGATCCTGATCCTGGAGCTGGGCTTCCAGAACCTGCCGTTTCTGGCCGGCATCGCGTTATTGCCCATCAAACTGGCGCTGCTGGAGTGGTATCGAAAAAGCGAGCTGTCGGCGGACCGCGCCGGCTTGCTGGCGAGCCAGGACCCCACCGCCACGAATCGGGTGTTCTTGAAGCTCGCGGGCGGCGGCGACATGACACAGATGGATCTGGATGCCTTCATGCGGCAGGCCAGCGAGTACGAGGAGCGGGGCGGCGCGCTGGATACGATGTACAAGATCCTCAACACCCTGGGCGCCAGTCACCCATTTAACACGCTGCGCGCGGCGGAGCTCAAGCACTGGACCGACACCGGGGCGTACGAGCGCATCCTGGGCGGCGACTACCAGCGCCGCGGCGCGCCGGAGCAGGAACGCCCCTTGAGTCAGGACCTGGGCGACGCGGCGGCCCACTACGCCTCCGAGGCCAAGAAAACGGTGGAACAGGTGGCCGACGCGGCCAAGCGCGCCGCGCGCGCGTTCACGGACGCGTTCAAGGATACGACCAAGCGGTGAGAGTGCTGGTAGTGGGCGGCGGCGGGCGGGAGCATGCCCTGAGTTGGATGCTCTCGCGCGCCGCCGCCGTCTATTGCGCCCCCGGCAACGCCGGGACCGCCGAGGTCGCCACCAACTTGGCCCTAGCCGCAGACAACTCGGACAGACTGGTTGACGCGGTTCACCAGCACCGGATCGACCTCGTGGTGGTCGGCCCGGAGGCGCCGCTCGCGGCGGGGCTGGTGGATCGACTCGCCGCTCGACAGGTTCCGGCGTTCGGGCCCACCGCCGCCGCCGCGCGGATCGAGGCTTCCAAAGCCTTCGCCAAAGACGTCATGGCGCGAGCGCAGGTACCCACCGCCGAGAGCCGCAGCTTCACCGACCAGGCTGCGGCCTCGAGGTACATCGCGGGGCACCCAGAACCGTTGGTGGTCAAGGCCTCGGGGCTGGCCGCCGGCAAGGGCGCCGTGGTGTGCCGCACTCGCGCCGAGGCCGCGGCCGCGGCACGCGAAATGTTCGGGGGGAAGTTCGGCGCCGCCGGGCGGGAGGTGCTGGTGGAGCGGTTCCTGGAGGGTGAGGAGCTGTCCGTGCTGGCACTGACCGATGGTGAGGGCGTGCTCCTGCTGCCGCCGGCCCAAGACCACAAGCGCCTGGGCGAGGGGGACACCGGGCCGAACACCGGGGGGATGGGGGCCTACACGCCGGTCTCCCTGGCAACCAAACCGCTGTTGGATCGGGTGGAGCAGGAGATCTTCCTCCCAGTCCTCCGGGAGCTGGGGGCGCGCGGCGCGCGATATCGGGGTTGCCTCTACGCCGGCCTCATGATCTCGCCGGCCGGCGACCCGTTCGTGGTGGAGTTCAACTGCCGCTTTGGCGATCCGGAGACGCAGGTCGTGCTGCCCGCGCTGGCGGGCGACCTGGCCGACCACTTCTGGCGCATCGGCTCGGGAGAGCCCTGGCGACCCGCGACCCCCCAGCTCGCGGCGGCCCGCGCCGCGGTAACCACGGTGGTCGCCTCCCAGGGTTACCCGGACGCCCCCCAGAAAGGGGCTGCCATCTCGCTGCCGGTCACCAGCCCGCCGGACACCCTGCTGTTCCACGCGGGCACCACTCGCGATGCCGGCGGGGCGCTCCGGGTCGCCGGAGGGCGGGTGCTCTGCGCCACGGGGCTCGGGCACGACGTCGCCGAAGCCGCCGCGCAAAGCCGCGCGCTGGCCGAAGCTATACACTACGAGGGCCGAGTGTTCCGTCGCGACATCGCGTGGCGCGAGGTCCGTTCCAGCGCGAGCAGGCTTGAGGGGAGGCCCTCATGAACCCAGCTCCCGAAGCGCTGGAACGGACCGAGGTGGCGCGTGCCCGAGCTTCCTGAAGTCGAGACCATCGTTCGCGACCTCGAGCCCAGGCTCACCGGCCGGATCCTCCGTGCTCCCAGGCTCTTCAAGCCCGACGTGCTGCGCCGCGTGAGCCCGCGGCGGCTGCTCGCGACCCTGGCGCGCAACCGCATCGAGCAGGTAACCCGCCGCGCCAAGCACGTGGTGCTCCGGTTCAAGAGCGGCCACCGGATGGTGGTGCAACCAGGCATGACGGGAAACCTGTTGGTGTACGACCGTCCCCTGACGGCGCCCGAGCGGCGCTATGTGGTGTTCCTGAGCAAGCTGGACGGGAAGGCGACCTTCGTGTACCGCGACGTCCGTCGGCTGGGCCGGGTCTGGCTCTTGGACGAGGCCGGCTGGCGGTCCTATACGGCGCGCATCGGACCCGAGCCCCTGGCGCCGGAGTTCGACGCGGTCGCGTTCGCCGCGCGGTTCCGCGGCACTCGGCAGGCCGTGAAGAAGGCGCTCATGGACCAGCAGCGCCTGGCCGGGGTGGGCAACATCTACGCCAACGAAGCCCTGTTCCGTGCCGGGATCGATCCGTCACGACCCGCGAACCGCCTGGGCCCGGTCGCCCTGGCGAACCTGCATCGGGAAGTCCGCGCCGTGCTGGGCGAAGCCATCGCGGCTCAGGGCACGACGCTCCGAGACTACCGCACCGGCACCGGCCGGCGCGGCGGGTTTCAGTTTGCGCTCCACGTCTACGGGCGGGGCGGCCAGCCGTGCCCCCGGTGCGGTACCATCCTCCAGACCACGCACCTGATTGACGGGCGCGCCACCACGTTCTGCTGGCGGTGCCAGCGGGGGCCATGAAGATCGTGGCAACCCGACGTTATGAGCAGCAACCGTAGGCGGCGGGAACCCGTCCCGCGGCCCGAGCTCCGCTGCGTCTGCGGCCATGAGCTGCGGCGCTACTGGCCCTATTGTCCGAGCTGCGGCCGCGGGCAGATCTGGCCCGACACCGGGCAGGTCACCGGCGCCGAGTGCTACCACTGCGGATGGGTGGTGTCGGACGCCTACTGGTTCTGCCCCTGGTGCGGCGCCGATATCTACGAAGAGGGGCCTTCCAGCGAGGTGCCCCTCAAGGCACCCAAGGGGTTCCGCTATCACGCGCGATGCGACTGGGGCTGCGGTGGCGGGCTGGAGTACCCCATGCCCCATTGCCCCTGGTGCGGTCGCGACCAGACCTGGCGCGACGACCACGACTTCGACGGATCGTGCCCCCACTGCGGCCGCGGCGTCAACGACTGGATGATCCACTGCCCGTGGTGCGGTAACGACGCCACCGGTCAGGACCTGATGCGGCCCGCGCTGCGGCGCGTGCGGCGGCTGCTGGGCACCTCGCGCATCAAACCGTGGGGGTACCGGGTGCTGCTGCGCCCGGGGGTGTCCGGGGTGGATCCCCGCTGGCCTAAGATCGTGGAGATCGAGCAGCGGTATGTGACGGATCGGCGCTCCCGCACGGAGATCGACTGGTCCATGCTGGTCGGCCTGATCGCGCACGAGCTGGGCCACAGCTTCCTGTACCACAACTGGCGCTGGACCCGGAGCGAGCGGTTTCGCCGCGCGTTCGGTGAGGTGTACAAGACCTACCGCGGCGTGGACAACACCTGGGTGGACTTCCAGCGCCGCCGCGTGGCCACCACGTTGCCGGACCACGTCTCGACCTACGCCGCCACCCATCCGCAAGAGGATTTCGCGGAGACCTTCCGCTTCTATGTGACCCGGCGCGGCCGGATGCGCGAACTGTTCGCCGAGCTGGGGCAGAAACGCAAGGCGGTGGTGGTGTACGAAAAGTTCCTCACGCTGCACGACTACCTGCGCGGGCGACGTTGAGAGAGGTGTCGTGAGTCCAGGGCGGGTCTCGGAGCGCGCGTTAGTGGAGCGCGCGCCATGAAACTCCCATCGTCTCCGGCGCGCGCGGAACGGCTGCGAGCGAAGAGACCCGCCCCGGACTCACGACGTTAGCATGACGTCGCTAGCATGACGTCGCTCGCGCTGCCCCTCACCGACCTCGAGCCGCTGCGCGGGCGGGTGGCGGCGCTGGCGGAGAACCGGCCCGGCGTGTATCGCATGCTGGACGCCGGCGGGCGCGTCCTGTACGTGGGCAAGGCCAAGCGTCTCAGGCCGCGACTGCTCAGCTATTTCCGCGCGGCCGACACCGACGAGAAAGCCGGTCGGATCCTCCGCGCCGCCGCCGATATCGAGTGGGAGTACCAACCCTCGGAGTTCGCCGCCTGCCTCGCGGAGTTGCGGTTGATCCGGCGGTTCCGCCCCCCGTTCAACGTCCACATGGACCGCACCCGGCGGGTCGCGTTCATCAAGGTCTCGGGCGGGCCGGCGCCCAAGATCTTCGTCTCCCGCGCCGCGGCGTCGGACGGCATGGCGCATTACGGGCCGTTCGTGGGACCCGGTCGCTTGATCGAGGCAGTCCGGGTGCTGAACGACCTTCTGGGACTCCGGGATTGCG
>JACPAP010000159.1 GCA_016180765.1 Gemmatimonadota bacterium | reverse complement strand
GTGATCTTGCGAAGCCCGTCGCGAATCTTGGCCAATGATTCACCGGCCCCGGGCCGGTCCGCGGCCCCGCGCGGAGCCACCCGGCGCACGGTAGCCGATCCGACGTGCGGCGGCCATATTCAACGCTCCGGTCCTCATGGTCCCGCTGCCCCGGAGATGTGACATGAACGTCCGACCCTGGTTGCTCGGCGCCGCGGCCCTGCTGGCGACGTCGGCCCTGCTCGCCCACGACCTGTTTCTCAAGCTGGACACCTACTTCGTTCAGCCCAACGCGACGGTTCGGATCCCGGTGCTCAACGGGACCTTCGCGAAGAGCGAGGCCCCGGTGAACCCCAATCGGCTGGCGGACATCAGCCTGGTCTCTCCTGCCGGCCGGGCCCGCCTGACTCCGACCGCGTGGTCCACGGACAGTACCCGGTCGTGGCTCACCATCCAGACCGGCGTGCCGGGGACCTACATGGCTGGCGCATCGGTGCGCCCCAATCGGATCGAGCTCACCGGGGCCCAGTTCAACGACTATCTCAAAGAAGACGGCATTCTCGACCTGCTCGAGGAGCGCACGCGGAAGGGCGAACTGGAGAAGCCGGCACGCGAACGCTACTCCAAGCACGTCAAGGCCGTCTTCCAGGTCGGTGACGCCCGGACCGGAAACTTTGGCACCGTGCTCGGATACCCGGCCGAGATCGTGCCCCTGGAGAATCCCTACACGCTCCCGGTGGGCGGGGAGCTGGGCGTGCGGTGCCTGGTGGACGGCAAGCCGGTGGCCAATCAGATCGTGCTCTGGGGTGGTGACGGCCCGTCCGGCCCCATCGCGCAGCGCTCGTCTCGCACGGGGTCCGACGGTGCGCTACGCGTGAAGCTGGATGCGGCGGGGCGCTGGTATGTGAAGTTCGTCCACATGGTGCCGCTCGCGGAGCCGGACTTCGATTACGAGTCCCAATGGGCCACGCTCACACTTGAGGTGCGGTGATCCTGCCCCACTGCTGCTATGACGAGGGATTCACCGCAGAGCACGCAGAGACCGCAGAGGTAGTCTGAAAAACCCATGGTCAGCATACCTCTGCGCTCTCTCCGTTAGGTCTCTGCGTTCTCTGCGGTAAAAACCTCACGGAAGCATCGCGTTGGTAGATGTGAGCGAGCACTCGCCAGCCAACAGAATTTGTGTTATTAGAATACGTTAGCAGGCCAGACGGCGGCCACTGGTCGGCAAGGTCGACACCGGTGTAAAGCGCGGTTGAAGATTCGTTACGCCGCTGTGATTGGCACGGTATAGACGGTTGGAGTAGTGTTTAAGCTCGCCTATGACCCCCCTTGAAACTCCCGGCCCGGCGCCCGCCACCGATCGCCCGCGTCTCGCGGCGATCGACGTCGGCACCAACTCCGTCCGGCTCATCGTGGCCGAAGTGGAGCCGGACGGCACCTATCGGGTCCTGGACGAAGAGCAGGAGATGTCCCGGCTCGGCCGCGGCCTCTATCGCAGCGGCCGCCTGGGGCACGTGCCCATGGAGCGCACGCTCGAAGCGCTAGGGAAGATGAAGGCCATCGCGGATGGCTTCGGGGTGAAGGAACTCCGGGCCATTGCCACCAGCGCGGTGCGCGAGGCGACCAACGGCCGCCAATTCTGCCGGGAGGCCTGGCGGCGTCACCGGCTCCGGGTGGAGGTCATCTCGGCGGACGAGGAGGCGCAGCTCGCCTTCCAGAGCGTGCAGCGGCATTTCGGCCTGGAGGGCCAGTCCACGGCCGTGGTGGATATCGGCGGCGGCAGCACCGAAGTGATCCTGGCCCTGGGCGGGGTGGTGGACCGCATCCACTCTCTGCCCTTGGGCGCGGTTCGCCTTACCGAGCGATGGGTCCGGTCCGACCCGCTGAAACCCCGGCACTGGAAGCAGCTCAAGCGCGCCATCGACGACACCATCAAAGGCGTCGTGGGGAAGCCGCCGTTTGCGGCCGAAGTGATGATCGGCAGCGGCGGCACGTTCTCCAACCTGGCGCAGATGGCCCGTTCCGCCCGCGAAGGCGAGCCGGGTCCCATCCAGGGATACGTGTTGACCCGGGGCGATGTGGTGCGCCTGCTGGACCGGCTGCGGGAAACGCCGCTTGGGGCGCGCCGCCAGATCCCCGGGGTGAACCCCAAGCGCGCCGATATCTTGGTGGCCGGGGCGGCGGTGGTGGCCCGACTCGCCAAGCGGCTCGGCACCCAGCGGGTGGTGGTCAACGACCGGGGCATCCGCGACGGCGTGCTGCTATCCATGATGCAAGAGCACGCCGGGGCCGCTGCCCCGGTCATCGCCGAGACGCTGGATCGCCTGGAGCGGGTGCGTCGGTTCGCGCGCCGCTGTCGCTCCAACGAGCGGCACTGCGCCCACGTGGCGGAGCTGGCCCTGGCGCTGTTCGAGCAACTGCGGGATACCTACCGGCTCCCGGACGACGCGCGGGACCTGCTGCAGGCCGCGACACTGCTCCACGATATCGGCTACCTCATCAACCACGCGAAGCACCACAAGCACGCGTACCACCTGATCATGCACGGCGATCTGGCGGGCTTCACCGCGCGCGAAGTGGAGCTGATCGCCAATGTGGCGCGTTATCACCGGCGCGCGCTCCCCAAGCGGTCGCACCAGAACCTCGCCCGGCTCGACCGGGAGGATCAGCGATTGGTGCGACAGCTGGCGGGGATCCTGCGGGTGGCTGACGGGCTCGACCGCACCCACACCCAGGCGGTCACCGGCGTTCGCTGCCAGGTGTCGGGGCGCGGGGCCCGGCTGGAGGTGCTCGCGTCTCGCTCGCCGCGCGTGGAGCTGTGGGACGCGGAGCGGAAGGCCGGGCTGTTCGAGAAGGCCTTCGGCGTCTCGCTCCGGTTCGAGTGGACCAAGCCGGGCAGCAGCGCGGTCTCCGGGCTGGCCCGGGCCCCGGACCGCATGGGTCCGGAGCGGGGTCCGGCGCCGCTGGCGGTGGTGGCGGGAGGGAAGGCGTGAAGCAGCGGCACGTGGCGCAGTATCCGGCGGATCACTACCTGAACCGCGAGTTGAGCTGGCTCGAGTTCAACGCCCGGGTGCTGGAAGAGGCGCACCATCCGACGACGCCGCTGCTCGAACGGTTGAAGTTCCTGGCCATCTTCTCGTCCAACCTGGATGAGTTCTTCGAGATCCGGGTGGCAGGGCTGCAGCAACAGCTGTACGCCGGGCTGGAGCCGCAGGACTACGGCGCCGACGGTTGGGATGCCCAGGCGCAGCTGGCGCGACTCACCGACCGGGCGCACCAGCTGGTGGCCGCGCAGTACCGCGTACTGGCGGACCAAGTCTTCCCGGGTCTCGCGGCGCACGGGATCGAGCGGGTGACGTTCGACCGGCTCGATGAGGCCGAACGCGCGTACCTCAACCAGGGGTTCGAGACCAGCGTGTATCCGGTGTTGACCCCGCTGGCCATTGACCCGGGTCATCCCTTCCCTCACGTCCACAACAAGAGCCTCAACATCGCGCTGCTGATCGAGGGGCCGCATCGGGACCGCCCCCAGCGCCTGTTCGCCGTGGTACAGGTGCCGTCGGTGCTGCCCCGGGTGATGCTGTTGCCCGACGGCGGCGAGCGGCTGCGGTTCCTCTTGCTGGAAGACCTGATCGCCGCCCGCTTGGGAGAGCTGTTCGGTGGCTTCCAGGTGCTGGGTCATACGGTCTTCCGTGTCACCCGCAACACCGACCTGGTGATCAACGAAGACGAGGCCGAGGACCTGTTGGAGACCATTGAAGAGACGCTGCGGCAGCGGATTCGGGGAGAAGCCGTGCGGCTGGAGATCTCGGCGGACGCGGATGACCGGTTCGTCCAGATGCTGGCGGACGCGTTGGACCTGGAGGCCCGCGACGTGTACCGGGTTCCCGGACCGGTGGACCTCACGGCGCTCATGGCGCTCCACCGGCGGGAGGGATTCCGCGCGTTGCGCGACGAGCCGCTCCTGCCCCGGGTCCCCGCCGCCTTCGCCGGCGCCGACGACATCTTCGGCGTGATCCGGGCGCAAGACGTGCTGGTCCACCACCCTTACGATTCGTTCGGCTGCGTGGTGGACTTCATCGAACGCGCGGCGGACGATCCCCAAGTACTCGCCATCAAGCAGACCCTGTACCGGACCAGCGGCTTGAGCCCCATCATCACCGCCCTGGGCCGCGCGGCCCAGAACGGCAAGCAGGTCACTGCGCTGGTGGAGCTCCGCGCGCGGCACGAGGAGGAGGCCAACATCACCTGGGCCCGGTCCCTGGAGCAGGCCGGCGTCCACGTGGTGTACGGAGTCCTGGGCCTCAAGACCCATTGCAAGGCGGCCCTGGTGGTCCGCCGCGAAGGCGACGGCATCCGGCGCTACGCTCACCTCGCCACCGGCAATTACAACGCCACCACGGCGCGGATCTACACCGACCTCGGCCTGTTCACCGCGCGACCCGAATACGGCGAGGATGTGAGCGAGCTGTTCAACCTGCTCACCGGCTACTCGCGCGGGTATCGCTGGAAGCGGCTGGTCGTGGCGCCCGGCGACCTGCGAGAGCGGGTGTTGGAGCTGATCGACCGGGAGCGGCGGCATGCGGAGGCGGGTCGGCTGGGCCGGATCGTCGTGAAGATGAACGCCCTGGTCGAGCCGTCCATCATTGACGCGCTGTATCGCGCGTCGCAGGCCGGGGTCAAGGTGGACCTCGTGATCCGCGGGATCTGCTGCCTCCGCCCGGGAATCCCTGGAGTCTCCGAGGACATCCGTGTCACCAGCATCGTGGACAAGCTCCTGGAGCATTCGCGGGTCTTCTATTTCGAAAACGGCGGCGAGCCCGAGGTGTTCCTGGGGAGCGCGGATTGGATGCCGCGCAACTTCTTCCGGCGCATCGAGGTGATGTTCCCTCTCGAGGACGACCGCTCGAAGCTCCGCGTGGTGGACGAGATCCTGCCGGCGATCCTGGCGGACAACGTGAAGGCGCGGGTGCTGCGGGTGGACGGCCGCTACCAACCGGTGTCCGTCCCGGCGGGAGCGCCGGCGGTGCGGTCGCAGCAGGTGTTGCAGGAGCTGGCGCGCGAGGCGGCGCGCGAGCGGCTGGTGCCCGAGGCCCCCCAACCTCCGGGCGCAGTGCCGGCCCAGGTCGAACCCCACCCCGGAGCGGAGCGCGTCTTGCAGCGCACCTGACGGTCGTCATCATGGAGCTGCTCGTCATCCGTCACGGCATCGCAGAAGATCGCGACGCATTCGCCGCAAGCGGCAAGGACGACGCCCTGCGACCGCTCACCGACGAAGGACGACGCAAGCTGCGCCAGGTGGCGCGCGGGTTGACGATCCTGGTGCCCGCGCTCGACGTGCTGGCCTCGAGCCCACTGGTGCGGGCGCGGCAAACGGCGGACCTCGTGGCCAAGGCCTATAGCGGGCTCTCCGTCACCGACATCATCTCGCTCGAACCCGATCAACCCCCCGATGCCTTCGCCGAGTGGGCGCGAGGGCAGTCCCGGCGCGGCGCCGTCGCGGCCGTGGGGCACGAGCCGCTGCTGGGTCGCATCGTGAGCCTGTTGCTGGCCGGGCGGGGGCAGTCGTTCATCGAGCTCAAGAAGGGTGGCGCCTGTTTGGTCGGGTTCCCGGACCGGGTGGAGCCCGGGGCCGGCGTGCTCCGTTGGTTGCTCACCCCCGGCCAGCTGCGCGGGCTCCGAAGCTGACATGGCCCGTCTGCCGCCGGATCTCCTGGATCTCCCGGCCGAGCGCGGCGCTCGACTGATCGCGCGGGAGCTTCTGCGGCGGGCCCGATCGCTCAGCCAGCGCCTCGGTGACGGGGACGATCCGGACGCGTTGCACGACTTCCGCGTGGCCCTCCGCCGCCTCCGGTCCTGGACCACGGCCTACCGTCCCTACCTGGGCAAATCGGTCCCGAAGCGAGCCCGCAAGGCGCTGCGAGACCTGGCCGAGGCCACTAACGCGGGGCGGGATGCCGAGGTCCATCTCGCCTGGATCCAGCAGGCCAGCCAGGATTTGAGCCCGGAGCACCTGGGCGGCGCCGCGTGGCTCACCGGCCGGCTGGAGGAGCGGCGGGACCAGACGTACCGGGGGGCGGTGCGCACCACGGCCAAGCTGTTCGGTCGGGTGGAGCCGGTCCTGCGAGGCCAGTTGCGTCGTCCGGCGAGTCCCGGCGTCGATCGCTTCGGAGCCGTCACCGCTTCGCTGCTCCAGGCGCACACCGTCGGGTTGCAGCAGCGGCTCGAGCAGATCCACGGTCCGGCTGACGAGCCGGCGATTCATGCGGCCCGCATTCGCGCCAAACGCCTGCGGTATCTGCTAGAGCCGCTGGAGCACTATCGTGAGGAAGCCGCTGCCTTGATCCAACGCCTGCGCGGGCTACAGGACCTGTTGGGGGAGCTGCACGATCTTCACGTCCTGGCGGCCGAGCTGGCCAAGCCCAGAGCCCCGGCCGCTGCGCGGGCTGGCCTGGCTGCGTTGCTGGAGCGCGCCGGCGCCCGTGAGGCCGACCGGTTCGCCGTCCTGCGTCCCGAGTGGTTGGTGTCGGGAGCCGGGGAGTTCTTCCCTCGGGCTCAGGGTCTGGCCCAAAGCCTTCTGGCCGCGGGTCCCGCGCGGGAGATCGAGCACAAGTACCTCCTCCGGGCCGTTCCGCCGGAGCTGCAAGGCGCCGCCGGCGTGGAGATCCACCAGGGCTGGCTTCCGGGCGCCGCGTTGCAGGAACGCCTGCGGGTGATGTGCGGGCTCGACGGCGAGCACTACTACCGCTGCGTCAAGGCAGGAACCGGTCTCGACCGGCTGGAGCTGGAGGAAGAAACCACCAAGGAGCTGTTCGAGGCGCTCTGGCCGCTGACCGAGGGCAGGCGGGTGGCGAAGCGCCGGTACCACCGCCGCGAGCGCGACCTGACCTGGGAGATCGATCAGTTCCGGGACCGGGACCTGGTCCTGGCCGAAGTTGAAGTCCCGGCGGTGCGGCGGCGGGTGCAGCTTCCCGCGTGGCTCAAGCCGTTGGTGGTTCGCGAAGTGACCGGCGAGCCCGAGTACGTGAACCTGAACCTGGCGCGGTGACGCGGCCCCTCAGACGATCAGAGCGCCGGTGGGCCCCTCCGGTCGCTGTAGTGCTACCGCAAGCGACGTGTAGGAGCGCACAGCCGGGGCACTAACGCGCCCTTCGGGACCCACCGGCGCTCTCATCGCCTGAAACTACCGAAGCGCCTTGCGCGCCGTGACCACACCCGCACCACCACGACCTCCGGACCCCACGACGGCGGATC
>JACPAP010000158.1 GCA_016180765.1 Gemmatimonadota bacterium | reverse complement strand
GGGATCCAGGTAGGAGGCCTCGCCAAACGTCAACTGCCGGGCCCGCCGCTCGTCGAGGCGGAGCGTCCAGAGCTGAAAAGTCCGCAGATACTCCATGATGCTGCCCCGTGATGAGCTGAACACGAGGCCCGAGTTGTGGGGCAGCCAGGCGAAGCCGTTCAACTCTCCGAGCCCGCCTGCCAGCTGCGTCGGACGGCTGTCACCGGTCCGGATGACGAAGACCCTGCTTTCCCCGGCGACATAACGGCGTTCGAATGCCAGGGCCCGGCCGTCGGGCGACCATCGGGGCGTTCCATAGGTGTAGCCGGACTCCAGTTCCGCCATTACCCTCGGTTCAGTGCCGTCACGCTTGGCCACGAGCAGCTCGATCCTGCCGGTGCCGAGCCGAAAGAACGCCATGCGATCATCGGCGCTGCTCATGTCGGCGCCGCTCAGACTGCTGGCGAGACGGCGCGCCGCGCCACCCAGAGCCGAGATCTCCCACAGGGAGCCAACCTCCTCTCCCTCGGCCGGCGGCGTGAAGTAGATGAGCGAGCCGGAGTCGCGCGACCAGCGTGGATACAGGTGATCGGCCGGGTCGCGCGTGATCTGCAGCGCTGGCCCTCCGGCGACCAGGCGCACCCAAAGCTGGCGCTTCCCGTCCACCTCCGCCGCGAACGCGACCGACCGACCGTCGGGCGACAGCGCGGGGAACCGTTCGACGCCGGTGAACTCGGTAAGGCGGTGCACGCGGACCGGCGAGGTGGAAGGCGGTTCGGCCCGCCAGAACATGCGGCCGAGGATGGCGCCTGCGGCCAGCGCGCCGAGCGCAAGGCCGAACGCCGCCACCAGCGATCGCCGCCTCACCGTCGACGGGGCGGCGGGCTGCTGAGGGCCCGGCGCAGGGGGATGGGTGAGGGCAGCGGCGAACTCCGCCGCCGTGTGAAACCGATCGGCTGGCAACTTCTGCAGGGCTTTGTGGATCGCGGCTTCCACGTGCGGCGGTACCGTGCCGCGGTGGGCAGACAGGCGGTCCGGTTCCTCCGTCAGCACTTTGACGATCGTTGCTTGGACCGTGGGTGCCCGGTGCGGCGGTTCTCCCGCTAGCAGCTCGTAGAGCACCGCGGCAAGCGAGTAGATGTCTGTGCGGCCGTCGAGCTGCCGTTCACCGGTTGCCTGTTCCGGAGCCATGTACTGCGGGGTGCCCAAGGAAATCCCCGTCTCCGTCAACCGATCACCAGCCGCGGCGGCAACCGCGAGCGCGATGCCGAAGTCGCTCAGCATCGGTTGTCCCTCATGCAGCAGGATGTTCTCTGGTTTGATGTCCCGGTGGATGACGCCGTGGCGGTGGGCATAGTCCAGCGCGTCCGCCACGCGTGTCGCGATCGCCAGCGCGTCCTCGATCGGGAGGTGCCTCTCGCGATTCAGCCGGTCCCGCAGCGACTGACCTGCCAGATGGGGCATGACGTAGTACAGAAGCCCGCCGGCTTCTCCCGAGTCGTGAAGCGGCAGGATATGGGAGTGGGTCAGCTTTGCTGCGATTTCGATCTCGCGCAGGAACCGCTCGGAACCGAGGACCGCAGCGAGCTCCGGCTTCAGGACCTTTATGGCCACCTGGCGGCGGTGCCTGAGGTCCTGGGCGAGGTAGACGGTCGCCATGCCGCCAGCGCCAAGCTCGCGTTCGATGCGGTACCGGTCCGCGAGAGCAGCCGCGAGGCGGTCAGAGACCTCGGTCATCGTGCTCCGAGAATAGTGTCCGCATAGGAATTTCAATCGGCCCTCCCAAAGTAGAGCGGGGTGAGTGGACCGTCCAGAGAGCCTGAGGCGGGGTCCACCCACTTGCGGTCGGATCCCGGGGCCGTTTGGTGGGCGCCCGGACACGCCCGACCGGGCGTGTCCGCCACGCCAACTGTCGGCGTGCCGTACAGGCTCCTAGCTCCGGCCCGGCGTACCCATCAACTCTTTCGCGTACTCGATGAGTGCCTGGCTAACCGACACATACCCATACGCTAGCTCAATCAGTTTTCGCAGTTCCTCGCGGCTCGGCGGATCGTCGTCGTACGGCCAGCGCGCGAGGTGCGCCTGGACGGCAGGCAGGGCGTAATCAAGCGGGATCAAGATCAGGGACGCCAGGTCTTCTCTCCTCAACATGGCCCCACACTGAATGACCCTCGCCCATAAGGCGAGGGGTTCATGGGTTCTCGATTGGAAATCGACTCTCATCCACCATCTGCTCGCCTTGCTGCTCATCGATGTACTCCCGGATCATCTCGTCCGTGATCGTGCCGCTGCTGATCCCCTTCAACCACTGCATGATCTGGCTGACCTGCTGCGCAGCGCGGTGAGGGGCCGGAACGCGTCACGCCTCCGGACGCACAACCCGCTCAGGCAGGTGTGGCCTGGCGCCGCAATGGCCGTCGTGGTGGCAGTGGGGAGCAGCCTGGCTGCGGCCTAACTCGGCCATGAAGTCGACGATCGCCTTGGATGGCTGAATACCCTAGCCGTGCGCTGCCCCGACCTGGACCTCGTGGGCCGGCCGAACGCCGAACGCCAGCAACCCCACCACCGCCACCACCAGGCCCGCGATGTAGAACGGCACCCCCACGCCGAGGGTCTGGAACGCCGCCGTCGCCCAGATGGGGGCGATCACGCGGGCCACCGCCCCGGCGGCCCGGCACCGTACCTGGATGCTGACGCACCTCGCAACGTCGCTCGCCGCCGCGGGCGATACCACGCGGCTCCCCGGGCTGGCGGACAGCATCGAGGCCCTCGGGCGGCTGAGCGCCTACGGCCGTGACCCGCGGCTGCATCACCACGCGCGCGGGGGCGGCCGGCAGAGGGGGAAGCGGAGTTCCGCCGCGCGATCTTCTCGCTGTCCTCCGGCTACACCAGAACCAACCTCGAGCTCGACCGCCCGCGCGAGGCCATCGCCGTCGTCGCGCCGGCGCTGCGGGGGCCGCTCGAGGCGTCGAATCTCTACGTCACGCACACCGAGCTGCACGAGGCCTTAGCGCAGGCCTATGACGCGGCGGGCCTGACCGACAGCGCGGCGGCGCATTACCGCTGGGTCGCGAACGCGTGGCGAGCGGCGGAGCCGCAGTTCCGCACCCGGTGGAAGCGGGCGCGCGAACGAGTCGCGGCGCTGGAGCGGTAGGGAACCACGCGCGCGCTACCCGGGCTTAAGCCCGGGGTCGGCATTGCTGCGGCCCGATCCCCTATCGCTCGTCCAGCTTCCGCCCCGCGTTCAGGTTGTCGAAGTGCATGATGGTGTTCAGCACCAGCGCGTAGCTGCCGATGGTCTCACCGCGCCACATGGGGTTGATGGCGAACAGCACCACGTGGCCCTTCCCCCGTGGGACCTCCACCACCACCGGCCGCTCCGCGATCTCGCTCCCACCCTGCAGCAAGCCAGAAACCAGCAGGTCCCGCTGCGGGCCGAACCGCAAGACGACGCGAGGCCGCTGATCGGGCGGAATGATGCTTAACGGGTTTCTCAACTGCTCGTCCGTGAGCGGCGCCGCCTGCCATTGCTCCACCCGCGGCGGCGTGGGCGCCTCGAACCGCGGGTCCAACGCCGGCCGGCCCTGCGGCACGTCCGGGTCGTCCGGGGTCCCCCGTCCGGTGGGGCGGCCTGGTGCCTCGCCGAAGCGCGACCGGCCGCGGCCGGCCAACATGTTGCTGATCGAGAAGCTCTCCCCGTCGCTGCTGTAGACCGCCAGGCTGTCCAAGACCCCGTAGGCGATGGGGCTCGCGGTGTCCACCATCCGCGAGCGGAGCAGGCTCCCCACTACGCGGCTGTTCCCTGCCTGGTTCACCGAGACGCCGCTGGTGAGCCCATACTGCACCACGAAGCCGGCCGTGTTCTCCACGCCCACCAGCACACCGCCTCGGGAGACGAAGGTCTCCAGATGGCGCACGCCTTCCCACCCCAAACCGGGCCGCATGTCGTCGGTTTCATCGGTGAGGCCGAGGTTGGGGGTCTCAGGCGTCTTCTTCCAGGGCATCGGGTTCCGCCACATCGGGAGCCCCGACACGATTGCTTGCGGGTTGCCTCCGGCGGGTGGAAAGAGAATCACGTCATACTTGGCGTTGAGGTCTGCTGTGGCTGCGATGTCTTGCACGCTGATGTAGTCGTAGGGGATCTGCATGAAGTCAAACGCCTGCCGCCACCAGCCTTCGGTCTGGGTGGAGATCCAGGTGTGCAGAATCGCCACGCGGGCGGCGCGGACCGGATGGGTCTTGAGCGTCGGCGCCGCGTCCAACCCGTAGCCTTGCAGCCCCAACTCGCGGGTGACGCGGTCCAGCTCCGCGGCCGGAACGTTGCGGATGAGCAGCGAGCCGCGGTTGAACTGCTGGCCCGCCGCCTCGAACGGCTCCTCGGCGGCCTGGATGTCGGCACTCTTCAGGCGATAGCGCAACGTCCCCAGCGCGTTGTCACCATTGTGATTGATGGCGACGACGCTCCCGCCGCGTGCAGCAGCAGCGGCGGCAGGGGGCCCGGGGGCCGCAGACGACGGCCTGACCCCGCCGGGTGCGCGCACTTCACCCCTCACGGGTTCCATCGCGACATGGAGCACCGTGGTGTCCACCACCCGCACCGCCTCCACCCCGAACCCTTCGGGGAAGGTCCAGCCGGTGTCGTCGTACGGCGTGCGCTGGGGATCGTCCGGGGCCCAGTACTGGTAGTCGAGTAAGGCGTCTGCGATGCGGGAGTACGGCTGGTCCATCCGCACCACGTAGCTCCCCGCGGGGAACGTGCGCGTCCTCGGCTTGGCCGTGTCGGCTGCGGCTCGGGCGGCGGTGTCAGGAAGAGCTCTGGCCGCGGTCTCCGGCGCCGCGCCGCCACGCTCCGCCGCTCGACTGGTGTCCGGCCGAGCCCGTTTGGCCGGGAGCATCACCGTGAATGGAGCGGTGGCTCTGGAGATCTCGACGTGCTGTTTCTGCAAGATCCGGAGCAGCTCCGCCTGCGCTCCGGGGCGCCGGGTGTCCGCGGGGAAAACGTACGCGGCCGGCCCCTCGGTGCGAGCCTTCAGCACCGAGCGCTTGCCTCGCTCGTAGAAGTTCTGAAGGATCAGGCGTCGGTCGTTGGCGATGTAACTGAGCGAGACCAACAGCCCGGTCTGCTGGTAGTTGTTGTTGTTCCGGAGCGACCACTTCACCTTGGGCAACGGCGGGTTCTGGCGGTACCAGGTCCGGGCCGTCTCGGTCGGGGAAAGCGTCCGTTCCAGCGTCTCAGCCGTGCCGCCGTTGCCGAACGTCTCGTACAGCCGGCTGATCCCGTTGTGGGTGGCCGCCATGAACATGAGGTAGCCCGGCGACCAGGTGTCGAACCGCCCGAAGGCGAACACTCCCGGCATCCCCATCCGAGTCATCTCCTGCACGTTGTTCCAGCCGATCAGCTGCCATTCATTGGCCAGGAGCGGATCAATCCACGCGTTGTACGGCCCGTCGCCGATGGTGTTGTCGTACAGGTACGGCACCGACTCGTGGAGGTCGTGGATCACCTGCGCCTTCCACCCCACGTAGGTGTTCAGCACGTTCTGCGACAGCTTCAAGGTGAGGGCCATGGCGTCCCGGTTGTTGTCGTGCGCCACGTAGTGACCCCAGTAGATCAAGTTGGGCCAGGTCTCGTTGGGACGGGCCAGGTGCCAGCGGAATACGTCCACCTGGCGGTCCCGGCCGTCCACCTCCACGATGGGCGTGATCAGGGTGATCACGCGCTCCCGGATGTTCTGGATGTAGGGACTCTCATCCACCGCCAGGCGATAGGCCAGCTCCATGAGGGCGGTGGGGGCGCCGGCTTCCGGCGAGTGGATGGTGCCGGTGATGTAGTAGATCGGCGCGGCCTCGGCCTGGAGGCGCTCGGCTTCCGCGTCGGTGGTGGTCCGCGGGTCGGCCAGCTTGGCCAGCTTCTCGCGGTTGGCGTCCAGGCTCGACATCAGGGCCTCGGAGGCCACCGCCACGGCGATCATCTCCCGGTTTTCTTCGGTGGTGCCGATCGAGAAGACCTTGACTCGCGGGGTCGCCTTCTCCAGCAGCCGCAGGTACTGATAGACCTCGTGGGAGTACGGCAGCTTGGTGGGGGCGCCGGCGATGTCGCCCAGCACCGCAACGGGCGTGGGCACCGTCTGCGACGCAGGGAGATAATCCACCAGGGGCGACAGGAAGAACGGCTCGGTGGTGTATTCGCGGATCTTCCTGGTGTACTCCTCGTCTATGGGCTGCGTGGGGCTCCGGCCGGGGCGGGCGGCGGCCGCCGCCTCGCGGCCCGCGGTTGGGGACGCCTGCGCGGCGGCGGGCCGGGCGGAGGCGACGAGGAGCGACGGAACGATGCAGGCGGTGAGGGTGAGGCGGTTCATGAATGACCTCGCGTCGGAGCCGAGTACGTTTGCCACACGGGGCAAAGCTACGGCGCGAGGCTGGGTGGAGCGAGTGCGGTCAGCGGAAGGGGACGGTCACTTCAACACGCCGGCCAACGCCGCAACCGCCGCAACCGCCCCACACCAAAAGACGAACGACCATTTCATCAGGTCGGCGGTGCGCTGCTCGATCTTGGCCTCGAGACGGCCTACGATGGTGGCCTCGAACTGCGCAAACCTGGCGTCCATCGTGGCCTCGAGCTGGGCGAATCTCCCGTCCACCTGCGTGAATCTGGCGTCCACCTGGGCGAATCGGGCGTCCACCTGCGCGAATCGGGCCTCCATGACTCGATCCAGCTCATTGAGCCGCGACTCGAAGCGGCTGAAATTGAGCTCGTTCAGCTCACGCAGTTCCGCACGCTGGGCTTCGATGTGCTGCATCCAGCCTACCATATCCGCGCCGGCTTCCTCGCCGAACGTCTCGTAGAGCTTGTGGGACAACCTGGCCGTGACCGGCATGGACGGGACTCCAAGAGAGTTCGCCGCCCAAAGTAAACCTAGGATGGATGGGGGCTCGCATCAATTCCACGCGACCCCGGTGCCAAACACCGCGCACCCCCGCTTGCCAGCCGGCTCGGGATGATCTACGATGGTGCAAACCCGAAACTGAGGTCTGCCGTGCGTTACACCGTGTGGTGTCTCTGTGCAGCGCTCTGGGCCGTCGCCGCCTGCGGCGGCGAGCCGGCGGCACGCGCCGTCATCCTGCAACCGGCAGACGGCGACACCCTGGGATCGGACGTGCGGGTGCTGCTGGGGGCGGAGGGCGTCGAGGTGGTCCCCGCCGACGGCCAACGCGTGGCCGGCCGGGGGCATCACCACCTGTTCATCGACACCGATC
>JACPAP010000157.1 GCA_016180765.1 Gemmatimonadota bacterium | reverse complement strand
AGATCACCCTCGACGGCCGGCTGGACGAAGCCGCGTGGGCCTTGGCTGAGGCCGCCACGGATTTCATCCAGCAGCAACCCAAGGAAGGCGAGCCGGCCACGCAGCGGACCGAGGTCCGGTTCCTGTTCAATCATGACGCGCTCTACATCGGCGCGCGGATGTACGACGACCACGGCGGCGCCGGTGTGGTCTCCCGGCTGGTCCGGCGCGACGGTTCGGCCAACGCGGACGAGCTCACCATCACCTTGGACACGTTCCACGACCACCTGGGCCAGACGGTCTTCAAGATCAATCCCGCGGGCGTACGGGGCGACGCTTACGGCCCCGGGGGTGCGGGCACCGATTTCTCCTGGGACCCGGTCTGGGAGGCCAAGACGGCGATCGACTCGCTGGGTTGGACGGCCGAGCTCAAAATCCCCCTGTCGCAACTCCGGTACGGCGCGGACACGCTTCAGACCTGGGGCCTCCAGATCCGCCGCCAGCAGCACCGGCTCAACGAGCAATCGCTGTGGGCGTTTGTGGGCCTCAACGAGACGGGCGGGCCGAGTTACTACGGGCACCTGACGGGCCTCCAGATCCGGCGCGCGCCGAGCCGCGCCGAGGTGCTTCCCTATGTCGTGGGGCGTTCGACCAACATTCCGGAGCCCGCCACACCCGATCCTTTCACCCAGGCGCACAGCCTGGATTACCGCGCCGGGGCGGACCTCAAGTTCCTGCTGACGTCCAACCTCACCCTCTCCGCCACGGTGAACCCCGACTTCGGCCAGGTGGAGGTGGACCCGGCGGTGGTGAACCTTTCGGCGTTCGAGACCTTCTTCGACGAGAAGCGTCCCTTTTTCATCGAGGGCCGCGGGCTGTTCCGCTTCGGGAGCACGTGGTGCTTCTTCTGCTCCAACACCTCCAGCCTATCGCTCTTCCACTCGCGGCGGATTGGCCGGTCGCCGCAGGGCGCCGGGCTGGCCTACGGTGCGGGCCCGTACGCCGACGTGCCGGACAACACTACCATCCTGGGCGCCGCGAAGGTCACGGGACGCACCCCCAGCGGCTGGTCCATCGGCATGCTGGACGCGGTGACCGGCCGGGAGCAGGCCACGGTGCAGGCGGCGGACGGCTCGCGGTTTCAACGGGAGGTGGAGCCGCTCACCAATTACTACGTAGGCCGGGTGGCGAAGGACCTGCAGGGCGGCAACTGGCAGGTGGCGGCGTTCGGCACATCGGTGGTGCGCGATCTCCGAGACACGGCGCTCGCGGTTCGGCTCAACCGCCGCGCGGAGTCATTCGGCGTGGCGCAGGACCTGTGGTGGGGCAAGCGGACCTACTTCGTGCTGACCCAGCTCGCGGTGTCCCAGATCGCGGGCGATCCGGCGGCGATTCTCCGGGCGCAACGATCCAGCGCCCGGTACTTCCAGCGTCCCGACAAGGAGCCGGGGACCAACGGCCTGTTCAGCAACCGGTACGACTCCTCGCTCACGGTGATGCGGGGATTCGGCGGCTACGTCCGAATGGCGAAGCAGGCCGGCACCTGGCGCTGGGAGACCGCCACCAACTTCCGCAGTCCCGGGTTCGAGACCAACGACCTGGGGTTCCTGACCCGGGCAGACTACTGGTGGATGAACGCGAACCTCCAGCGCAACTGGACCAAACCGACCAAGTGGTATCGCGATTGGGGTTTCACGGTGGGCGGCCAGCAACAGTACAACTTCGACGGGGACCTGAACGACCGGCAAACCGAGGTGGCCTCCTGGATCACGCTACCCAATTACTGGAACGCCTTTTTCTTCTGGATCCACCGCTTTTCCGTGTTCGACGAGCGACTCACGCGGGGCGGCCCGGTGGTCCGCTTGCCCAACCTCAACGACTACTACCTCTCGCTTTCGACGGATTCGCGTAAGCGTGCGGTCTTCAACGCCAACCTCGAGCGGGGCTGCAAGGGCGACTTGAAGTGCAACCTCTTCGCCAGCCTCGGAGTCACCTGGCGCCCGGCGTCCAACGTGACGTTGAACCTCTCACCCAGCTTCAGCCGCGGCGAGACCAGCAACCAGTACGTGACGGTGGTGGACGACGCGACGGCGACCGGCTTCTACGGCCGTCGCTATGTCTTCGCCGACCTGGACCAGCGGTCGCTGTCGATGAACACCCGGCTCAACGTCACGTTCACCCCGGATCTCACGCTCGACGTGTACGCCCAGCCGTTCATCTCCACCGGCCGGTACACCCGGTTCAAGGAGTTCGCGGCGCCGCGGACGGTGGACAAGGTGGTGTACGGAGAAGACCTCGGCACGATCACGGCCGCCGACGGCGCCGGCCGGCGTACCTACACCGTGGACCCGGATGCCGGGGGACCAGCCGCACCGTTCAGGTTCTCGGATCCTACGTTCAATTTCCGGTCGCTCCGCGGCAACGCGGTGCTCCGGTGGGAGTTCATCCCCGGCTCCACGCTCTACCTGGTCTGGACCCAGGACCGCAACGACACTGAACCGGTGGGCGACCTGCGCTTTGGCCGCGACCTGGACGCCCTGTTCCGGGCCAAACCGCAGAACATCTTCCTGCTCAAGGTGAACTACTGGATGGCGCTGTAAGGCCGTGAGACGTAAGAGGTGAGACGTGAGCCGTTGGCGCAGGCTTCTCACCTCTCACGTCTCACTTCTCACCTTCCCGGCCAGACTACTTCGCCCCGATCGCCTTCTTCGCCGCCGCCACCTCGGGTCGCTGGGCGTCGCCGCCCTGCACGAGCTCGAGGTAGCGCTGGTAGCCGCTCCTCGCGGCCGCCCCATCGCCGGCCAGCTCGGCCGCCCGCGCCGCCCCGAAGACGCTGCGCGCCCGGCCCGGCTCCTTCTTGAGCACGGCCTCGTACGCGGACCGGGCCTCCGCGTACCGGCCGGCGTCGAGCAGGGGGTCCGCCAGCACCTCGCGGGCCGGCAGCACGTGTCCCGGCGTCACGGGGTGCTTATCCGTCCCGTCCTCGACATTGGCCGCTTCGGTGGCCTGCCGGATGGCGGTCTCCGCGTCGCCGCTCGCGTAGGCGACCCACGCGGCTACCTCCAGCCGCTGCGCCCGCACCAAGGTGGCCCAGTACGGCTGGGACTGCTTGAGCGCTTCCTCGAGCTGGCCCAGCCCCGTGACCTCCGCCTGCGCGGCCGCCACGTCGCCGCTGCGGGCGGCGCCCAGACCCCGCGCGAAGTGGGTGATGGCCTCGCTCGCCTTGAAGTTCTTCGAGGGACGAACCGGCAGAGCGGCGGCCTCGCGCCAGGCGTTCCGCTCCAGGGCGTACCGCGCCGGGATCGAGGCGAGCGCGTAGTCCGAGACCAGCTGGTCCGGCGGGATCACCTCCGTCACCGCGGTGGCCTCGGCTGTCACCTCACGTGCCTTCGCATCCCGGCCCCGCTGGAGATAGCCGTACACCAGGTAGTCCAGGGCGTGCAGCCGGTGGTTGTGCATCCCTTTCCACCCCTGCTGCCGCTCCATGGTCTTGGAGGCTTCCGCCGAGCTGATGTTCGACGCCACGGTCTCGTCCCACATGCCTAGCCGCACGAAGATGTGCGACGGCATGTGATGGGCGTGATAAGCCGCCGGCGCGATTTCGGCGTAGCGCCGCGCGGCGGCGACCCCGAGGCCGGCCAGGCGCGGCGAGTCGTAGCTGTGGATGATGTAATGGGCGAGACCGGGATGGTCCGGCTGCTTCTCGAACAGCGGCTCCAGCACCTTCCCGACTTGCCGCTGGCGGGAGAACGAGGTGTCGGTGGTCGAGGCGTTGGAGGCGACCGCCAGGGCGTAGAAGATGGTCGCTTCGGTGTCCTCCGCGTACCGTTCGGCCACGGCTTTCATCGCCTGCTCGTACCGGAGCGCGCGCGTCGCGTGCGGCGCGGTGGCGTAGTCTGCGAAGTAGGCCCGGACCGCGTCGAGGTAATCACGCTCTCGAGGCGTCCCGCCGGTCATGCCGGCGGAACGCTCCAGCAGTTCCCAGCCCGCTTGTTGTGCCGGCTTGGGCGGCTCACCCGCGAACGGATTGTTCCGCAGCGTCATCGCCTGGCCCCAGACCGCCATCATGCAATTGGGGTCCGCTTCGGCCACCTGGCGAAACGCCGCGCCGGACTCCTCCCACCAGAACGAATGCAACAGGGCCAAGGCGCGCTCGAAGCGCGGCTGGGCCTGGGCGTTGCAGGACGTGGGGAAATGCACGCTGCCGAGCTTCTGCGGGGGCTGCCCACCATGTTCGTGGGCTACCTGCGCCGTCGCGGCCGTAAGGGGTACGACCACGCCGACGGCAACCATCCCCAGCCGGATGACGGAACGCATGAGACACCTCCTGGAGGGATTCCGCTTGCGACTCTGAATCTGCACGGCGCAGGACAGCCGCGATAGAGGCGCGCGGTTAGGACCAGCGCAGGAGAGCCTTCAGTTCCTCCAGGGTGTTCCCTACCCTCGCCACATGGGGCTCCCACCCGAGGCACGCCGCCAGCCGGGCCGGCAGCTCGAGCTTTCTCCCGATCCGCGGCTCCACGACCTCGGCGAACTTGGCTGGGTGGGCCGTGGCGAGAAACACGCCCGTGGCGTGGGCTCGGTCCGACATGGCTTGAGCCAGCCCCAGGCACGCGACCGTCGAGTGCGGGTCCAGCAGGTAGCCCCAGTCTGCGTAGGCCCGGGCGAGCATGGCGCGGGTCTGATCGTCGGTGTAGGCATGCCCGTCCACGTCCTCCCGCATGCGATCAACGTCTCCCCCGTACAGCGACAGCATGCGCGGGAAGTTGCTGGGGTTGCCGACATCCATGGCGGTGGAAAGCGTGGCCACGGAGGCCCGAGGCGTGAAGATGCCGGTGGCGAGGTACTCTGGCACCACGTCGTTCAGGTTGGTGGCCGCGACGAACTTGGTCACTGGGAGGCCCAGCCGCTTGGCCATCAAACCCGCGGTGAGATTCCCCAAGTTCCCCGACGGCACCGAGAGGATCAGCTCGGGCGGCGTTTCCGGGAGCTGGGCCCAGGCGTGGAAGTAGTAGAAGATCTGCGGCAGCAGCCGTCCGATGTTGATCGAATTGGCCGACGTGAGCCGCAGATGGCGCAGGTCCGGGTCGGCAAAGGCCTGCTTGACCAGCCGCTGGCAGTCATCGAAGGTCCCGGCCACGGCCAGCGCGGTGACGTTCCCGCCCAGAGTGGTGAACTGGCGCTCCTGCAGCGGGCTCACCTTCCCTTCCGGGTACAGTACCACGACCCGGGTCCCGGGCAGGTCGAAGAACGCGTGCGCCACGGCGCCGCCGGTGTCGCCGGAGGTGGCGACCAGCATGGTGAGCGGAGGATCGTCCCTGGCGCGGTACCGCGCGATCAGGCGCGCCATGAACCGGGCGCCCACGTCCTTGAACGCGCAGGTGGGCCCGTGGAACAACTCCAACACGTACACCCGATCGGTCAGCGAAACGAGGGGGATCGGGAAGTCGAGCGCCTCGCCGACCACGCGCTCCAGCTCTGGCGCGGGGAGCGCGCCCTCCAGCAGGTGCGTCGCGACGGTGAACGCGGTACCTGGAAACGGGGCGCCACGGAGACCCGAGAGCAGCTTGCCGGGCAGCGGCCGAAGCGCCTCGGGCAGGTACAATCCGCCGTCCGGCGCCAGGCCTCTAAACAACGCCTCCCTGAGGTCCGCGGGGGGTGAGCGCCCTGACGTGGAGATGAAGCGCACGGCTTCACCGTCTGTCCCGGTCTTCCCGAGTCATCGACCGGAGGGGGTCCAGCTTCTGGCCTGCGAGATCGCGATTGAGCGCGGCCAGCTGCGAGCCGGTGAGCCTAAGCCCGGCACCAAGAAAAAGAGCGCGGACGCCAACAGCGCCGCGCTCCGATACCCGGGAGCCATACGTCCCTACCAGTCGCCGCCGGGTTTGGGCGGCATCTTGAAGTCTTCGTCCTTGAGCGCCGGGTTGATCTCGACCTTCTCGATCACGAAGGCCTGGACGCCCGGCCCCTGACCGCTCACCTGAATCGAGTGCGGTAACACCAGATCGCCCTCGGGCTTGTAGTCCCCCAACGTGGTGACGATGTTGAACTCCCGCCCCTGCAACGTGCGCTTCGCCTCGGTTCGAATCGGCAGGTAGTATTCGGCGTCCAGATAGTAGTAGGTCACCTCGCCGCTCTTCATCGTGACCTTGAGCTTGTGCGTGTTGGTGCCCTCGACCTGCTCCTGGCCCACCAGATCCACCTGGATCCCGCGGGCCTGGTAATCCACCAGCGGGCCGTCGAAGTCGGCTTCGTCTTCCATGCTTTTGGCCAGATCCGCCGGCATGACCTCCGCCGCCGTCTGACCCATGAACGGGACAAACATCCACCCGGTTTGGCCGTCATAGGCCTGCGTCGCCGTCATGCCCTGGAGGGTGAAATCCACGCGGACCATCTTGGGGCGCTTGGTGATGCGGGTGAACGGCGCCTCCATGCCCTGCCCCAGGGTCATCCGCCCCGAGACCCGCATCGAGTTGACGGCCTTGAACTGGTCCAGACCGCCGGCGGCTTCGTAGTACTTGCCGATGACCTGGTCCACGGTTTGGGCGCGCAGGCTGACCGGTACGGCCAGCAGCGCCGCGTACCAGAACGCTCGTCGGGAAACTCGGATCATGAGACCTCCAGGAGGCACTTTGCACTCGGCGCGGGAGTGCCAAATGTACATTGGCGGCGAACCTGCTGCGCGTCAGGCGGCCAAGGCCCGACCAAAGTCCTCGATGAGATCCTCCGTCGCTTCAATTCCCACGGACACTCGGATCAAGCTGTCCGTAATCCCTAACCGTCGCCGGTCTTCCGGCGACATGCCCGCGTGCGAGGTGGTGGCCGGCCGCGTCACCAGCGTCTCGACGCCGCCGAGGCTGGGCGCCACGATGGGCAGGGTCGTGGCCTTGATGAACCGCTCGGCGGCCTCCAGCCCGCCCTTCATCTCGAAGCTCAGCATGCCACCGAACCCGTCGAACAGCGAGCAAGCACGCTGGTGCTGTGGGTGGGTCGGCAGACCGGGATAGTTGACCCGGGACACCTTTGGATGTTGAGCCAGGAACGTCGCCACTTTGAGGGCGCTCTCGTTGTGGCAGCGTACTCGCAGCGCCAGCGTCTTCATCCCGCGATGCAGGAGATAGCACTGGTGCGGGTCCATGGACCCGCCCAGGTGGTCCAGCCGGTGCTTGATCCGGTTCACCAGCTCCGCCCGGCCGATGACGGCCCCGCCCACGATGTCGGAATGTCCGTTGAGGTACTTAGTCGCGCTGTGGAGCGAGAGATCGAATCCGTGCTCCGGCGGCCGATAGTTCACCGGGCTCGCGAACGTGTTGTCGATCAGGGAGACC
>JACPAP010000069.1 GCA_016180765.1 Gemmatimonadota bacterium | reverse complement strand
GCCCGCCGGTGCAACGCTATATCCCACCAGCGTGAGAACGTCCCTTTCTGACGAGGGCCTCATGAAGATCTCAGTTCCCCGGACGCTAGCCATCGGCGCGGTCCTGTTCGTGCTGGGGGCCGCTGCCGGCGCCCAGCAGCGGCCCGAGCGCTTCGCCGTGGGCACCGCCAGCGCCGCTCGCGGGCAAACTGCCACTGGCGTGATCTCGGTACCCGCGGGCAGCGATGCGGGCTATGACATCCCCGTCGCCGTCATCCACGGCGCCAGGCCCGGCAAAGTGCTGGCCCTGGCCGCCGGCTCCCACGGCACCGAGTACGCCTCCATCATCGCGCTGGAGCGGCTCATTCAACAGTTGGATCCCCGCGACATCGCCGGTACGGTAATCATCGTCCCGCTCATCAACCCTGCGTCGTTCCAGCGGATCGTGCCCCACCTCAATCCGGTGGACGGCAAAAACATGAACCGCTTCTTCCCCGGCTGGCTGCAAGGCACCCAGACCGAGCGCGCCTCCTTCGTGCTGACGCGCGAGGTGATCGAGAAGAGCGATCACGTGATCGACATGCACGGCGGCGACATTGACGAGAGCCTCCGCCAGTACAGCTATTGGACCAAGACCGGCAACGCCGCCCAGGATTCGATCTCGCGCGACATGGTGTTGGCCTTCGGCCTGGATCACATCATCATTTCGGCGGACCGCCCCAGGGACCCCAACGCCTCGCGCTACCTCGAGAACACCGCCACCCTGCGCCGTAAGCCGTCCATCACCGTCGAGGCCGGCCGCGCCGGAACCGTCGAACCCGAGGATGTCCAGGCGCTCATTGACGGCACGCTCGGCGTCATGGCCTATCTCCGCATGCTGGAACGCCCGGTGCGGTTGGTGGAACATCCGGTGTGGATGGAGCGCGTGGTGAGCGTGGCGAGCGAAGCGAGCGGAATCTTTTACCCGCTGGTGGAACGCGGCAGCTACGTGGCCGAGGGAATGAAGCTGGGCTACATCACCGATTACGTCGGCAAGACCCTCTCCGAGGCGCGCGCGCCGGCAGCCGGCATTATCACGTTCATCCGCGCCGTGCCCTCGATGATGCAGGGCGAAACGATCGCCAACATCGGTGTCATCGCTCGCTAGGCCGGCATATCAGGACCAACTGGCATCCTGAGGTTCACCGCACACCTCTGCGCCCGCTGCGGTGAAATCGTCATGGAACCTTTGGTTTTAGAGGCCGCAGGGGCTGCAGAGGCGGCAGGTTGCTCACCCCCCTGCCGCCTCTAGGGTCAACTATTGCATTTTGCCACACCCTCCCGAATACTTCCGCACACATGCGTTGGATTGGTGGCAAAGTCATTGGCGCCGGGCTCGAGCGGGCGCCCGCGCTGCCCAACGCCCACCGCGAATACTTCCGCACACATGCGTTGGATTGGTGGCAAAGTCATTGGCGCCGGGCTCGAGCGGGCGCCCGCGCTGCCCAACGCCCACCGGTTACTCCAGTGGGTCTACGTCGGCCGGGTGCTGCTGGCCATCGTGGTGTTCGTGGCCGCGGCCTTCTACTTCCGCGCCCAGCCCCCCGAGGTGCTGCTGGCCCTGGCCACCGCCGCGATCGCCAGCGTCATCGTGAGCGCCGGGTCCGCCTGGTACACCCACGTTCTGCGGGCGCCTCCCCGGCAAACCTTCCTGTACAGCCAATCGCTGTTCGACGTGGCGCTGGTCACCACCATCGTGCACCTGACGGGCGGGGCGGACAGCGATTTCTCCGCGCTCTACATCCTGGTGATCGCGGTGAGCGCGGTATTGATGCCGGTCACGTCCGGGCTCCTGGTGACGTTGCTCGCGAGCCTGGTGTACCTGGCGGACATCGTGTGGTGGCATCCGATCCAGGTCTCGGTGCGCGTGGGGTTGCAGATCCTGGTATTTCTGAGCGTGGCCGTCGCCACGGGCTGGCTCGCCAGCCGGGTGAGCGCCGTGGGCGCGCAGCGCGAGGTCCTCCAGAAGGAAGTCACCCGGCTCCGGCTCGAGGCGAGCGACATCCTGCGGAACATTCGGTCCGGGATCGTGACCGTGGACGGCACCGGCAATTTGCTGTATGCGAACCCGGCGGCGGAGGAGTTGTTGGGCGTGGCGCTGGGGCCGCTGGTCGGGCGGCCGTTGGTCGAGGTCCTGCAAGCCCGCTCGCCCGGGCTGTGGGCCGCGATCGTGGCGACCCAGCGTCATGGGCAGGGGATCGTGCGGAGCGAGGGCCGGATGGTGGTCAACGGACGGTCGTTCCCCATCGGCCTCACCACCACGGCGCTCGAGATGGAGCCGGGTCACGATCCCTCGGTGACGGCGATCTTCGTGGACATCACCGATCAAAAGCGGCTGGAGGAGATGCATCTGCGCACCGAGCGGCTGGAAGCCGTGGCCGAGCTATCGTCGTCCCTGGCGCACGAGATCAAGAACCCGCTGGCGTCTATCCGGTCCTCGGTGGAGCAGCTGGCGCGGTCGGCCCGGGCCAATGCCGACGAGCGATTCCTCGCCCACCTGGTGGTGCGCGAGAGCGACCGGCTGGCCCGGCTGCTCACCGAGTTTCTCGATTTTTCGCGGGTGCGCGTGACCCACAGCCGCGAGCTGGATCTGCTGACCGTGGCGCGCGCCGGCGCCGACGTGGTGCGCCGGCACCCGGACTGCCCGCCGGGCACCAACATTGCCGTAGAGGGGGAGGTGCTCCGGATCGAAGGCGACGAGGACCTGTTGCATCGCGTGGTGGTGAATCTGGTGCTCAACGGCGTGCAGGCCGCCGGTGAGGGAGGGCGGGTCCGCGTCTGCGTGCGTCGTGCCCGGGGCGATGAAATCCCTATCGGCGTCAGGCTCGACGACCCGGTGGTTCTGGAGGTGACGGACAACGGCCCCGGCGTGGCCGAGGAGATTCGGGAGCGGGTCTTCGATCCCTTCGTCTCGGGCCGGGTGGGTGGCTCCGGGCTGGGGTTGGCCATCGTCCAGCGGGCGGTGCAGGCGCATCGCGGCTTCGTGCTGTTCGATTCCCCAGCCGGTCGTGGGACCACCTTCAGCGTCGTGCTGCCCGGCCGTGCCGCGCAGGCTTCGGCGGGAGCTTAGGAAGTGAGCGCGGTCAAACCGGCCATTCTGGTGATTGACGATGAGCAGGGTATCCTCGAGACCCTGCGCATCCTGCTCAAGAACGACGGCTACGACGTCGAGACGATGCAGGGCGGGAAGGCCGGCCTGGAGGCCCTGAAGCGGGGCCGTCCGGACGTGGTGCTGGCGGACATTCGCATGCCCCAGGTCTCCGGGCTAGACGTTCTGGCGGCGGTCAAAGGGCAAGACCCCGAGGCCCCGGTGGTCCTGATGACCGCGCAGGCTTCCTTGCAGAGCGCCATCCAGGCGGTGAATCAAGGCGCCTTCCAATACATCCAGAAGCCGTTTCCCAACGACTACCTGCTGGAGGTGTGCCGGCGGGCGCTGGAGCACCGGCGCATCCGGTTCGAGAACCAGAACCTCAAGTCGGAAGTCCGGGAGCATCCGGCGGCGGGCGGCGCGGCAGCGGCGGTGCGGCCCATCGGGACGTCGCGCCGCTTCGTCGAGGTGCTGCGCCTGGCGGAGCAGGTGGGACCCACTGAATCCACCGTGCTGGTCCTGGGCGAGAGCGGCACCGGCAAGGAGGTGCTGGCGCGCTATATCCACCAGCTGTCGCCCCGTCACGGCGGGCCGTTCATGTCCCTCAACTGCGGGGCCCTGCCCGAAAGCCTGCTGGAATCCGAGCTGTTCGGCCACGTCAAGGGGGCCTTTACCGGCGCGGTACGGGACAAGGTGGGGCTGTTCGCGGCAGCGCGGGGTGGGACCTTCTTCCTGGACGAGATCGCCGAGATGACCCCGGCCCTCCAGGTGAAGCTGCTCCGCGTACTCCAGGAGCGCGAGGCGTTACCGGTGGGCGCCACCGAGCCCATTCCGGTGGACGTGCGGGTCATCGCGGCGACCAACCGCGACCTGGAAGAGGAGATGCGCCGTGGTGGGTTCCGTTCCGACCTCTACTACCGGCTCAACGTGATCTCCCTCAGGCTGCCGCTCCTCAAGGAGCGACGCGAAGACATTCCCCTGTTGGTGGACGCCTTCCTCCAGCGTCTGGCCGCGCAGCGCGGGCAGCCCGCTCGGCGGTTGTCGGCGGCGACCCTGGAAGCGATCCTGGGCTACGATTGGCCCGGCAACGTCCGGGAGCTGGAAAACGCGCTGGAGCACGCCGTCACCGTGAGTGGCGGCCCGGAACTCGAGCTCGACGCGCTGCCGGAGCGCCTCACCGCGCCCAAGCCCCAGCCCCTGGTGCAGGAGCGGCCGCACGCCAACCCCACGCTGGACGCCATCGAGCGGGCCTACATCCTGTGGGTGCTCCAGGCGGAAGGGGGCAACAAGACTCGCGCCGCGGAAATACTGGGAATCGATCCCTCCACCCTCTATCGAAAGCTGGCGCGCTACGATGTCAGGTCCGATTAGCCCAACCGGCGGCGGCCGCTTCCTGGTGGTGGTTCTCTGTGTCCTGTTTGTTCTCTCCGGCGCCGCCGGTCTGATCTACGAGTCCATCTGGGCGCGGTACCTCGGGCTGTTCGTGGGGCACTCGGCGTACGCCCAGATTCTGGTGCTCGCCATCTTCATGGGCGGCATGGCCCTGGGCGCGATGGCGGTCGGCGCTCGCTCGAGGCGCCTGGCCGACCCGCTGCGGTGGTATGCGTACGCGGAGCTGGCCATTGGTCTGCTGGGGCTGATCTTCCACGACGGGTACCGGGCCGGAACCCAGCTCGCCTACGACGTGCTCTTCCCGGCGCTCGCCGGCACTGGGGGACTGACCATCGCGAAGTGGGTCGTCGCCGCCCTGTTGATCCTGCCCCAATCGGTGCTCCTGGGAACCACGTTCCCGTTGATGGGCGCGGGCGTCCTCCGCCGCGTGCCCGACGGCACCGGCCGGGTGCTTGCCCTGCTGTACTTCGCGAACAGCCTGGGCGCGGCCGGCGGGGTGTTGCTCGCCGGGTTCTACCTGCTGGCGGCGGCGGGCCTCCCGGGCACGGTCCTCGCCGCCGCGATGATCAACCTGGTGGTTGGGCTCGGAGCCCTCGCCGTGGCGCGCTACCACGCCTCCAGCCCGGCGGATCAGTCAACCGAGCGCGTGGCCGCGGGCGCGCCGGATACCAGCGCCCTGGGGCTCCTCACCCGGCGGCAGCTCTGGCGCGCGCTTCTCTGGGTGAGCTTCGGCACGGCAGTGGCCTCGTTCATCTACGAGGTGAGCTGGCTCCGGATGCTGTCGCTGGTCCTGGGGAGCGCGACCCATTCCTTCGAACTGATGCTCTCGGCCTTCATCCTGGGGCTGGCGCTGGGGTCCTACTGGGTGCGCACCAGAGCCGACCGGTGGGCGCATCCGCTCCGGGTCCTCGGACTCCTCCAGTGGGTGATGGGATTCACCGCGCTGGCTACCGTGCCGCTCTACGCCCAGTCGTTCGAATGGATGGCGGGCCTGATGCGTACCTTCGCGCAGACGGGTGCCGGGTACACCGGCTTCACGCTGTCGCGCTACGCGCTCTGCCTCGCCGTGATGCTGCCGGCCACCTTCTGCGCGGGCACGACGCTCCCGCTGATCACGCGGACGTTGCTCGCGGGCGGGGCCGGTGAGCGGGCCATCGGCTCCGTCTACGGGGTCAATACCATCGGCTCGATCTTCGGTGTCATGGTCGCCGGGCTGGTGCTGGTTCCCGGAATCGGGGTTCAGTGGACCCTGGTGAGCGGCGCCACCATCGACATGGGCCTCGGGGTCGCGCTGCTGGCTCTGTCGGTGACGGCGTGGCCTGCGGCTCGGCGGCTCGGCGTGGCGGGTGCGGGGCTCACGCTGGTGGTGGCCGGCGTCATCGGGGTCGCCGCCCGAGTGGACGCTCGGGTCCTGAGTTCCGGGGTATTCCGGTTTGGCCAGATCCCCAGCGCGCAATCGGTGGACGTGTTGTTCCACGAGGACGGCCGCACGGCGACCGTGTCCGTGGCGCGACTCCGCGAGACCGGCCATGTCTGGATCAGTACCAACGGCAAGACCGACGGTTCAGTGCCCGGTTGGTGGTTTCCCCCCTGCACCGATACGGTCACGCGACGGCCCTTGATGTCCGACATCGCGACCCAGGTGATGGCGCCGCTGGTGACCGTGGCCCATGCGCCGCACGCCCGCACCGGGGTGATTATCGGACATGGCACCGGCATGTCGGCGCATGCCCTGCTGGCTGGCTCAACGATCGAGCGGGTGGTGTCCATCGAGATCGAGCCTGAGATCATCCGCGGCTCTCGGCTGTTCTATCCCGGCAACCGCCGCGTCTTCGACGACCGGCGGTCGAGTTTCGTTTTCGAGGACGCTCGGGCCTATCTCGCGGCCTCGGGCGAGCGTTTTGATCTCATCTTCTCGGAGCCGTCCAATCCCTGGGTGAGCGGCGTCTCCAGCTTGTTCACCACGGAGTTCTACCAGCATGTCAGGCGACATCTCGCTCCCGGCGGGGTCTTTGGCCAATGGTTGCACCGGAGTGGGCTCACGGATGGACTGATCCTCAGCGTGCTGGCGGGCCTGCACCAGCACTTCCCGTTCTACGAGGTGTTCGAGACCAACGAGACCGACCTCTTGATCGTGGCTGGCACTGGACCCTTGCCGCGGCCGGACTGGTCAGTGGTCGGCGGAGCGGCACTCGAGAGCGATCTCTGCCGCGTGGTGCCGCTCACGCCAGAGACCCTGGAAGCCACCCGGCTCACGCACCGCGCGGCGCTGGCGCCCCTCTTGGACGGATGGGAACAGCCCAACTCCGACTTCTACCCGGTACTCGACCTGGGTGCCGAGCGGGCCCGGTACGCGGGGCAGCAGGCGCGGGGGTTCGGCGAGTTGGTCACCCGCTTTGATCCCACGGCTCCGTTCTTCGGGCGGCGGCGGGAGCCCGCCAGCGACGCGACGGTCCCGATCTACGGCGCGCGTCGCGTCACGGCGCTCGCCCTCGGCGCGGCCGTGCGCGGGGTGCCGGTCCGGGAGCACCTCGACTCGACGGCGCGCCCCCCGGCGCTCGACGCCGTGTTGTTCCGCCATCGCGCGTGGGAGCGCATGCTGGCCAGCGACGTCTCGCCCGGCAGTTGGCCCGTGTGGCTCGCCAACTTCCGGGCCATCGAGCGGGAGCGGAACGGCGGGACCGCCGGCTTCGGCGACGTCGGCTTTTACCAATCGGTGCAGCGCTATGTGCAGCGCCACGCGGCGCCGGCCGCGGTGCGGGACGTGGTCGCGTTCTACCAGGGGTTGGACGCCTGGGACTTTGCCGGCGCGGCGGCGGCCGCCGAGCGCCTCGCTCCCGAGGCGGCGCGCGGCGGCGGGTGGATCGATCCGGACGAACTCACGGAGGGTGCGGTAGTGGCCAAGCTCCGGACCGGCGACCCGGCGGGCGCGAAGCGACTGCATGCGTTGCTGGCGCCGCGTCGGCGTGCGGCCGGGGAGTTGCCCGGCCGGTTGGTGGACGCCTTCCTCGCCGGGGTCGCCAATGGGCACGAACGCTGATGCCGTGGGGGCCACCACCCTGGAGCGCATGGCGACGGCACGGGCCTTCAACCGGTGGATGTACCAGCGGCTCGGGCCCTGGATCGGTCGCCGGGTGCTGGAGGTGGGCTCGGGGATCGGCAACATGTCGCAGTTCATCGCGGACCGCGAGCGCGTGGTCTTGACGGACACGGACGCCGGCTACCGAGAGAGGTTGCGCGCCCGCTTCGCGCACCGCGCGAACGTTGCCGTGCGGGAACTGTCGCTCCCCGATATCCCGGACGGTCTGGTGGCGGAGCGCTTCGACACCATCGTCTGCCTCAACGTGCTGGAGCACATCGAGGACGACCGCGCGGCGCTGGCCGCCCTGCGCGGGCTGCTGGCTCCGGGCGGGCGATTGGTGCTCGTGGTGCCCGCCGTGCCGTTCCTGTACGGCACCCTGGATCGCGCGCTGGGGCACTACCGCCGCTACACCCGCTCGCTCTTGCGGGAGCGGTACGCGGAAGCGGGCCTCGCCGCACCGCGCCTCGAGTACGTTAACCTGGCGGGACTGCTGGGCTGGTGGTTGGCGGCGCGGGTGCTGAGGCGAGAGACCATCCCCCCCGGCTGGCTCCGGGTGTACGACACGCTCGTCCCGCTGTTCCGGCTGGAGTGGTTGCTGCCGTGGCGGATTGGACAGTCGTTGATCGCGATCTGCGAGCGGCCCCGTGAGTAGGGTACCCACCGAGTGGAACGACATCGTGCTCACGGTAGTGGTACCCGCGTACAACGAGGCAGGGACCGTGGAGCAGGCGATCCAGCAGCTGCGCAATCTCCCGCTCACGCTGGAGGTCATCGCCGTGAATGACGGTTCCAGCGACGACACCGGCGCCATCCTCGATGTCCTCCAGCGACAGGGACTGGTACAGCGGGTGATCCACCAGCCGACCAACCGCGGCAAGGGCGCGGCCATCCGCGCCGCCGTGACCGCCGCCACCGGGCACGTGATCGTGGTGCAGGACGCCGACCTGGAGTACGATCCGCAGGAGTTGCCGCGGTTGATCGATCCCATCCGCCTGGGGAAAGCCGACGCGGTGTATGGCTCGCGCACGGCCCGGCTGGCCCAGGCGCGGGCCCGCATCTGGGAGATGCCCATCACCTACAGCGGCCGCACCTACGCGGAGGGGAAGAAGATCGGGTGGCGGGACGGGGTGGCCGCCCTGTGGCACATCCTCCGCTTCAATTTGCTGCAGCGTAAACCTTCCGAGCGCCGGTGAGCGGACCCGGGCCTCTCCCAGGCGGCGATCCGGCGCTGGGGCGGGTGAGCTCCCGGGCGCGTCGCCGGCGGGGGACGCTGTGGGCTCTCCTCGCCGTGGTGGTCGCGGGCGCAGCGACAGGGCACATCTTGTTGGCACACCAGGGGGAGCCGTCAGCCGGGGTACTCCTCATCCTCGACCATCTGTACTCCCTGGTACTGGCCCTCGGACTAGTCGCGATTGGGATGGGCGTTGGCGGGCGCCTGTTGAGGGCAGGTAGGCTGAGGCTGGACGATCCGCTGGAGGCGGTCGTTTTTTCGACCGCGGTGGGCCTCGGGGCAGTGGCGACCGCGATTCTCGGCGTTGGGTTGTTTTTCAGCGTTCGCCCGGTGGTGCTGGTTGGATTGTTGGGCGGTGCGGCGTGGCTCGCCCGGAAGGAGTTGGGGGAACTCCCTTCCCTGGTACGGGGAGCGTGCTCCTGTCTGGGCGCCCGCGCCGATCGCTTCAGTCTGTCCATCTTCTCCCTGATCGCGTTGTTCCTGATCACGCGCGCACTGGCCCCGGCAACGGACTGGGATGCCCTCATGTACCATCTGCGGGTCCCGCAGCAGTTCCTCACCGGGGGGTCCATCTATTGGCCCGAGGACAGCGGGTACGTCGCCTTTGTCGGCCTGCCTCACATGCTTTACCTCCCGCTTCTGGCCCTGGGGAGCTCGGCCGGGCCAGCGCTGCTGAGCGTAGGGTGTACGCTCGGGCTCGCCCTTGCCGGGTTCGCCTGCGGGCTTCGGTTTCTGGACCAGCGCACGGCGGGGTTCAGTCTCGCGCTTCTGTGGGGCAGCACGATCCTGTTGGTGGTCGGCGCGTCGACGCGCACGGATACGATCCTGGCCTTCTACCTGTTTCTGGCGCAGTACGCCGTGATGCGTGCGACCCAGTCCCCCGGTCCGGGGTTCTTGTATCTCGGTGCCGCGCTCGGAGGCATGGCGATCGGCGTCAAGTACAACGCGCTGTTGTACCTGGTGGCGCTGGCCCCGCTGGGGCTCTGGGTGCTGAAAACGCGGATGCGCGCACCAGCGACCGCGCTCGCGCTGATCCTCGGTCTAGCGCTTGGGACCGCATTCCCCTGGCTGCTCAAGAACGGCCTGCTCCTCGGAGACCCGGTGTATCCCTTCTTGGGTGGGCCGAAGCTCGAACCCTGGCTGGCCCGGATCTATGGGGGCGACTCGCTACCCCCGCAGGTGGGCGGGTTTGGACTGATCTGGCAAGCTCAGGCCCCGTTCAATCTCATCGATCTCGTCACCGCACCCGAACGGATCACGGTCGAGCCGGAGGGAGTCGATTACCACGCGAACTTGCTGCTGCTGCTCCTCCCGCTGTGGGTGCTGTTCCCGCGGAAGAAGGCGCTCGCGTGGCTCGCGGGTCCGGCCCTGGGCTACGTGGCGCTGGTGGTGTACCTCCGACCGACGACGAGCTTGCGATACCTGATCCCGGCCGCGGCGCCCCTCACGCTGGTCGCCCTGCACGCTTACGCGCTGGCGCTGGACAAACTGACCTCCCCCAAGCTGGTGCGCCTCCTGCTGAGCGGGACGGCGCTGTTCGTCCTCATGGGCACGGCGTCCGTGATGTGGCGGTACGCGATCCGGGGAGGGCAGCTCGAGCACGTCGTGGGCTCTGCTTCTCGCCCCGAGTTCCTCAAGCGGTGGACCCCCGGCGGCTATGTGGACGCCGTCTCGTTCGTCAACCAGCGGGTGCCAAAGGCGAGCCGAGTCCTGATGCTGTTCGAGGCCCGGGGATACTACTTCCAGGTGCCCGTGCTGCAGGACAACGGGATCATGAACTGGCCCCTGCTTGTCGCGCTGGGGCCTTGGCCGGACTGCTTGCGCTCCGTGGGAATCACTCACGTTCTGCTGAACCAGGGCGCCCTAAGGTACTACCAGCGCCGGGGCGTTGACCTTGAGCGGCTCCGCCTGGACTCGCTGGAGCGGTTCATCGCGGACTGTCTCACTCCCATCTACTCGGGCGGTGGCATCACGATCTTCCAGGTGCGACAGCCGTCGAGTACACCTTCACGAGGTCTGCCGCGATCGTCCCCCAATCGTATCGGGCTGCGGCCGCGCGCAGCCGTTCCCGCCGTTCGCTCGAATCCCCCGCCAGGAGCGCGCCGCACGCGTCGGCGATCGCGGCGGGATGGGAAGCCACGACGCATCCCTTCAGGGGCGTGTCGATGAGCTCGACCGCGGCGTTCTCCGGCTCGTCACAGACCACGACGGGGATTCCGCACGCCCAGGCCTCGAGCACGACCGTGCCGAAGCCCTCCCGCCTGGACGGGAGTACCATGACCCGGCTGGACTTCAGGTAGGCGTACACGTCCTCAGCCGCTTGGAGCTGCCCGGTGAAGCGAACCGACTCGCGCAGGCCGAGCGTCTCAGCCAGCCGCTCCAGGTTGCTTCGCTCGGCGCCGTCGCCGACCACCCGCAGCGTCGCGCCCGGGTGCACCTGCTGCAGGCGCCGCAGGCTGTGGATCACCAGGTGCACCTGCTTGTGAGGGAGTAACCGACCGACGTAGACGACATCGGTCGGTTCCGGGTGGGCCGGGACCGCCGCGATGCGCGCTGTATCGACGCCGTTGGGCACGACCGCGATGCGCTCGGGCGCGGCACCTGCGGCCACCAGACGCCGCTTGGTGAACTCGCTGATGGCCACGATCCGGGTCGAGCAGCGCAGGGCGAGGGCCTCGAAGAGTTTCCCGACGACGCCAGTGGGTCCCAGGTATTCGTACCAGTAGTCACCCCAGTGCTCGATCCAGGTCACGATGAGAGCGCGCCGCTTGAGAACGCTCAGCAATCGGGCCACCGGCACCGAGACGTAGGGGAAGCTGGCGATGTCCCACACGTCCTCGCGGCTTCGCACCAGCGCCCAGAACAGGCCGAAGGCAAAGATGAACGGCTCGAGCAGACTGCGGCGCCCGCGCCGCGTGTACAGCGGCACCGCTGTTGCAACGGGCACGTAGGTGCAGTGGGGCAATCGCCGGTTCGGGTCCGTGCGCCAATAGTGCAGGCCGTACAGCGCGATGGCGTGGTCACGCCCGAGGACCGCCGCGACGGCATAATTGCGACGCTCGACCCCGCCCGTCACATACGGATAGACCGCATCGTAGATCAACGCGACCCGAATACTCACGCTGCGGTTCCAGGGCCGCGCCCTCGCCGCCGTCCCGAAGCCTCCGCAACCGGCGCCTGCGTCGGCGGCTTGCCCCGGTGATCGCGGCACGTGATTCTTGCGTCACAACGTAATGAGGGGCCCATGGGTCGGTCTTTGTGGGACAGGGCGTTAGCAGCTTGGCGGCAATCTATGAAGCCCGCGCTGAAACGGCAAAGCCAAGGAGGGGCGTTGGCCGACTCGCGGGCGACGGAGCGAGGCATCCGGTGAAGCGCATAGCGGTAAACGCCCGATTCCTCTGCGAACGGGTGACCGGCGTCCAGCGGTATGCGATCGAGGTTTGCCAGGCCCTCATCCCGCGACTCGCAGGCCAGGGGATCGAGGTGGTGCTGCTGGCGCCGAAGGGCAAGTTGCTCCCCCTCGGTGGTGGAGCGCAGGTGGTCCAGGCAGACCGTGCGCTCCACGTCTATGCCTGGGAGCAGCTGGTCCTGCCCCGGATGGTGCGGGCCACAGGGGCCGATCTGCTATGGAGCCCGTGCAACCTCGGACCGCTCGCGGTCGCCAGACAAGTGGTGACCATTCACGACGCGAGCATCTTCGCGCATCCCGAATGGTTCGACTGGCGAGTGGCCCTGCTGTACCGCCTGCTCCTGCCGCGCTTGGCCCGGCGAGCCCGTCGCGTCCTGACAGACAGCCATGCGTCAGCCCACGACTTGATTCGTCATGGCGTGGTGCCGCCGGAAAAGCTGAGGGTCGTGTATAGCGGGGTCGGCTTCGCGCCAGGGCGGCTGCCCGGCGTCCTGGCACGACCCCTCCCTGAACCGTACTTCCTCACGGTATCCTCGTTGGAGCCGCGCAAGAATCTGCGACGGCTGCTGGCTGCCTGGACTCGGATCCACGCGCTCGGCGCTCTTCCCGAGCATCGGCTGGTTATCGTCGGCGCACCGGCTCGAGTCTTTTCCGGCGGGGCCCTGGGAGACTCCCTATCGCCCAAGGTCATCACGGTCGGGTATGTGCCCGACGAGGAACTGCAGCGGTACTATTATTGGGCGGACGCCTTCCTGTACCCCTCGCTGTACGAGGGCTTCGGTCTCCCGCCCCTCGAAGCCATGGTCTTCGCCAAGCCGACGCTGGTCTCTGACACGCCCAGCCTGCGCGAAGTGTGCGGAGACGCCGCCCTCTACTGCAATCCGCTCTCGGTCGAAGACATCGTGGCCAAGGTGCTGAGACTGGCCACCGACAAGGCCTTGCGGGCGAGACTGTCAAGCATGGCTCCCGCCCGCGCCGCCAACTTCACCTGGGACCGCGCTGCTGAAGCGGTGGCGCAGATTCTCGGGGAGGTCCTCGACGCTGTTACGCCGGCAGGACCGCCACCGTGAGTCACGGCCGCCGCCGCGCCTGGAGCGGGTCCCGCCCTCGCAGGCGTCGGGACTCGCGGGCGGCGCTCACTGGCGCGCGGCATCCAGGGCGTAGAGGAGCGTAGCGACGGTGAAGGAAAGTCCCGCCGCGAGTGCCAGGCCTAAGGTGTGGAGGTGCTGCGCCAGGGCGGGCGCCCAGAGCAGGTAGGATGCCAGCGTCACGAATGAGACCGCGAGCGCGGTGTGGGCGCGACGGCGACCGATGGTAGCCGGCAGGAGTACGCGCCCCAGCGAGCCGTAGACGTACACGCCGAGATAGCCGAGCACCGCGGCGGCAGTCAGCTGCGCCGATTCGGGCCCGAAGGCTCCCCGCCGGAGCAAGACATTCACGATGTCCTCGCCGGCTACGACCAGGAGGCAGCCAGGGAGCAGGGCCAGCATCGCGACGAGCAGGAGGGCCCGCCGCACGTGGCGCCGGGCGCCGACGTGATCGCGTTGAATATGCTGGGCGGCGACCACGGTCATGACGGTGGCCTCATAGCCGGTGGCTGCCAGCCCGCCCAGTACCGTCATGACCCGCAACCCGTAACTCAATGCCGAGATCGCTCCGGGTCCGAGCGTGGACGCCAGGGAGCGCTCGCGAAGCCAAATCGCTTGCACCATGACGGCGCCGAGCGCCAGCGGGACGAACTGTCGTGCGAAATCCCCGCCGCGCCGAAACGTCGGGTGCTCGCTCCCCAGCCCAAGTACCTTCCACGCCCGGGCCGCGGCCGCACCTGCGGCGACCACGTAGCCCGCTAAGAAAAACGCCGCCAATTGTTCCACCTGGGACACCACGAGCAGCAGGCCACCGACGATAACCGCGGAGGGGAGGACCATGGTCAGGGAAGCCGAGAAGAAATGTCCCGCCCCCTGCAGCAACCCCAGGCAGAGCAACGTGGTCGGACCGAAGGCGAGAGCGACGCTGGCGAGCCGCAGCAACGGCACCGCCTGGGTCCGCGCTTCGGGCGGCAACCCCGGCGCTAGCAGCTCGATGACTTCGGGGGCCAGCAGCCAGACGGCGCCCGCCACCATCACGCAGACCGCGAACGAGGCGACGAGCAAGCCCGCGAGCTCTGAGCGGCGGCGCGCCTCGGGCTCGGAGCCGAGCGAGGCGTAGAAGTTGACGGCCGCGCCTATGCCGGCGGCTTCCATGAGGTTGACGGCCACGAGCGTGGGGGTAACGGCAACCCAAAACGCGTCCATCGCGATGGCGGTGCCGAAGGATCGGGCCATGAGCGCGTATGAGAGGAAGCCGACCGCCACCCTGGCGCCATACAGGACGTTCAGAGCTAAGGCGGTGCGCTGGACCAAGGTCGGTCAAACTGGTCGGGCTACGACGCGGAGCGTCGCGCTGAGTCGCACCTGCTGGAGCAGAACGGAAACCAGGCCCTCCAGAGTCCCTACCGTCGGGTCACGCACGGCACCGGGCAGCCACGCCATCCGGAAGCCGGCCGCCGCCAGCAGGTGCCGCATCGAGCCGGGGGAGAACAAGAACAGATGGGTCGGATTGGTCGCCTGATCCCAGCGGGCACCGAGCAGGCGAGCCTGCGCCGACTGGCGCTCCGGCTCCTCGAGCGTCCGGCGGACCCGGACGCCCCGGCTCGCGGCGGATGTCCGGGCCACGTCGTCGGGCTCGATGGCATCGACGTCGATCCCCGCAGCCACGGCCGTCAGCGCGAAATCGCCGACACCGCAGCCAAAATCGAGGAGCCGGCCGCCGCGCGGCGGCGCGATGCCGTGCCGCAGGAGGCGCGCCAGGAGCCGCTCCGCGAGCGCCGGCGGGGTGGTGCGATACCGCGCCCCGGGCGTGGGGTCGGCAGGGTAGTACCAGGAACGGTAGGCCGCGGCCAAGGCCTCGTCAGCGGGTTGGGGGTGGGCGAACAGGACCCCGCAGCCTTCGCACCGATAGAAACCGAGGCGGCTCCATCGCCGCCGGGCCCGAGTCACTTCGCCACAGACGCAGCACGCGATCTCTGGACCGTCCCTCGCCAGCCAATAGGCGGCGACCAGGAGTTCCAGGCCGCTCGCCAAGAACGTGGTGGCGAGCGAGAGATAGGGCACGGCCGCCAGCGCGCCGAAACCCGACGCCACCCAGCGAACGATTACGGCGGTCCACATGGCCGCGCCCGCCAGGGCCAGCGGCACCGCCGCCAGGCGCACGGGCCGGTCGCCCCAGCTCGCCGCCGCACGCGCCAGCGGGCTGTGGCGGAAGCGCATCCCGATCGACCAGGCGAAGGTCGCGCCCACGAGGCCCAGCCCCAGCAGCGTCACGCCCACCAGCGCGGCCGCCAGGCCGGCCAGGTTGGTGTGAACGTCCCATACGCGGAAGAAGAGCATGCGCGGACCCGAGACCAGCAGGACCTGGAGCGCGGTTCCCAGCAGGAACAGCGTGATGCCCGGCCAGATGAAGAGGAGCGAGGGCGAGAACACCAGCATGTACTCCGCGTGTCGCCAGGCGTCGCGGAGGGGCCTCAGCTTCGAAGCGCCCAGGCGCGGCCGATAGCCGATGCTGACTTCTTGGACCGCCAGGCCGTGGTCCAGGGCTTTTACCAACATCTCGGTCGCGAACTCCATGCCCGGCATACGAAGGTCCAGCGCCGCGACCCGATCCCGGCGAATGCCGCGCATGCCGCAGTGGATGTCGGTCAACGGTGCGCGGAAGAGCACCCGAGTCATCGCCGAGAGAACCGGATTGCCCAGGTAGCGGTTCAGCAGCGGCATGGCGCCCCGTTCCATTCCCCCGCCGAAGCGGTTCCCCAGCACCACGTCGGCACGGCCGTCCTGCATCAGCCGGACGAAGGTTCCCACCATCTCGACGGGGTAGCTGCCGTCCGCGTCGAGCAGAACCACAAAATCGCCCCGCGCCTCGTGGAGACCACGGAGACAGGCCCGGCCGTACCCCCGTCGGGGCTCCGTCACGACCCGCGCCCCGCGGTGCCTGGCGATCTCCGCGGTCCGGTCGGTCGAGCCGTTGTCGACCACCAGGACCTCGCCGGGTAGGCCGGTGGGCGCCAGCGCCTCCATCGCCTGGTCCACGCACCGCCCGATCGCGGCCTCCTCGTTCAGGCAGGGGAAGACGATCGAGACGCGACAGCTATCATCGCTCGAGACCGTCGTCGGAGAGTGATCCACCGCGGCGCAATGTATGTAGGGTGGTGCAAACGGCAAGGCAAGGACAACTTGGTTGGTTCCAGCGCCATGCCAACACTCACTCGCTCCGTTTGGGCCGCGATCGCGGGGTTGCTGCTGGTCCTGCCGGCGCTGCCGTTCCCCGCCTGGTTGGGCGGACCGGACGCCGCGCGCTGGCCGCGGGGTTCGCGAGTCTCGCGGCGCTCACCATGGACGCGGTGTTCGCCCGGAACCCGCAACTGGTGGATGAGATGGCCCAACTGCTGCACGCGCGCGCCTTCGCGGCGGGCAGGCTTGCGCTGCCGCTACCGGAGCCGCCGGAGTTCTTCCTGGTCGCGCATACCGGCCTCACGGATGCGGGGTGGGTCTCCCAGTATCCGCCGGGCCAGACGGTGCTCCTGGCGCTGGGCCTGTGGTTGCACGCCGAGTGGCTGGTCAACCCGCTGCTCGGCGGCGTGTCGGTGGCGCTGGTGTTCCTGTTCGGGCGCGGGTTATACGACAGCCGAACCGCCGTGGCCGCGGCGTTTCTCTACGCCGCATCGGCATGGGCGCTGTTCATGTCGGCTACGTACATGAACCACGTGGGCGCCACGGCGTACGCGCTTGCGGCGTGGGCTCTGGTCTGGGCCGGGCCCCATCCGGGGCGCTGGCGCTTGCTCTTGGCCGGATTTTTTCTCGCCGCGTGCGCCGCCACTCGTCCGCTCGACGCGATCGCCGCAGCCTTCCCCTTGGGCGTGTGGCTCGTCGGTGCGCGCCGTCTACCCGCGGCCGGCTGGATGGCCCTCGGGACCCTCCCCATAGCCGTGTCGTGGGGATATGTGAATGCGCAGTTGTACGGCAGCCCGTTCACCCTGGGCTACATCGCCTTGTACGGTCCGGAGCATGGGCTGGGATTCCACGTGGATCCATGGGGTCTGCCGTTCACGCCTCTCACTGCGCTCAGCAACATGGTGGCCGCGGTTCGAAGACTTCACATCTATGCCTACGAATGGCCCATCCCCGCACTCCTGCCCCTGGCGCTGTGGGCGGCGATCGGCCGCCCTCGCATGCGCGGCGACCTGGCCCTTGGAGTCGGCCTCCTGGCGATCCCCTGCCTGTACTTCTTCTACTGGCATTCCGGATTCTATCCCGGGCCGCGGCTCTACTTCCTCGCCGCACCGCTCATCGCGGTCGGCACGGCGCGGGCCTGGTGGTGGGCGTGGGACGGGGCGCGAGGAGCCTCGCCGAGGTTGGTCCGCTGGGACGTAGCGGTCATCGTCGCCTCGGCACTGGTGCTGTTGTGGGGATGGATCGGTCTGTTGCCCAAACGATGGGACGTGTACCGGGAAGGACTGCGAAGCCTGAAGTACCATCCGGAGCGCGAGCTTAAGGCGGCGGGGGTAGGTGAGGCGCTGGTCATCGTCCCGGAGAGCTGGGGCAGCCGAACGATCGTGCGGCTGTGGGGCCTGGGTGTGCCGCCCGGGCTGGTGGAGCGGGCCTTCCGGCGGCTTGACACTTGCGACCTCTACCGGTTCACCCTCGCGGCCGAGGCCGGTCCGTGGGACGGGAACGCCGCCGCGGCCCGCCTCGAGGCAGCCCTGGCGGCCCACACCGAGCCGCCGCCGCGGCTCACCACGTGGCCCGACCCGTCGGTGCGGCTGCGCCTGGGCTCCACGCCGCCCGCGGAGTGCCAGATCGAGTTGCAGCGAGACCTGGCGGGCTTCACCCTGTTCGGCTACCTCGCGTGGCGCAATCCGCTGGCGCTGGATTCGGGAATCGTCTTCGCGCGGGATCTCTACGAGCGCAACTCCAGGCTGTTCGCACGGTACCCAGGCTGGGAGATCTGGCGCTACGCGCCACCGGAGGGCGACCCCAACGGGCGGCCGGTCCTCACGCGCGTCGGGCCGGGGCTGGCCACGGCCCCGTGAGCCTGCGTGGCGTGGACCTGCGCACGGCGCTGGCGGCCATGCTGCTCGCCGCCGGCGCCTACGCCGTCACGGCGGGCTATCAGTTCGTGTACGACGACCTGCACATCATCCAGAACAAAACGCTGCTCCACTCGCTCGCCAACTGGCGCGAGATCCTGACGACCACGTGGTGGGGATATGGGCTCTACCGGCCGCTGACCGAGCTGACCTTCGCCGTGGACTGGGCGCTCAGCGACGGGGATCCGCGATGGTTTCACGTGGTGAACGTCCTGCTGCATGCGGGCACCTCGGGCCTGGTCTTTGCCCTGGCCCGCGGCGGCCTGGGAACGATGGGAGCCGGGGCCGCGGCACTCTTCTTTGCCGTCCATCCGGTGCACGTCGAGGCGGTGGCGAACGTGGTGGGACGGGCCGAGGTGCTCGCTGCGGCGTTGGCGCTGGCGGCCGCGCTCGCCTACCGCGCGGACGGCGCCGCCGCCGCGGCCGGCGATACCGGTTGGCGGCGGGGCGGGTGGTCGCTCGGCGCCCTGCTGGCGCTGGGACTCGGGCTCGCCGCGAAAGAGACCGCCTTCGCGATCCCGGGCATATTCCTCCTCATCGACTGGTTCGACGGGAACCGGCACGACGAGCGCATGGGCCAGCGGTTCCGGCGACACTGGGTGTTGTGGGCCGCGTCGGTCGCGGTGAGCCTGGAATGGCTGTGGGTGCGGTCCCTGGTCGTAGGGGGCCTGGCCGGCGATCAACCCGCGCCGGGGCTCGAAGGCGAGAGCTTCGTGGGTCGGGCGCTGGTGATGGCGCCGGTGGTGCTGGAGTACGTGCGCCTGCTGTTCGTCCCGGCCCGACTCTCGGCGGACTACTCCCCCGACTTCCTGCCGGCTGCGGCGGCGCTCACGCCACGCGGGGTTGCCGGGCTCGCCGCCCTCGCGCTCGCTGTTACCGTGGCAGTCCGGGCCCGCCGGCGCGCGCCCATGGTCACGCTGGGGCTGGCGTGGATGGGGGGCACGTTGCTCATCGTGTCGAACTTGATCGTTCCTACCGGAGTGTTGGTGGCCGAGCGAGGGCTCTACCTGCCCTCGGTCGGCGCGGTCCTGGTGCTCGCCTGGTTGGCGGCCTGGGCCGAGGCGAGCTGGGGACGTGTGGGACTCGGCTTTGCGGCACTCCTGGTCGCGCTGGGTCTGGTGCGCACGCTGACCCGGGTTCCGACCTGGCGCGACAACAACCACTTCTTCCCCCAACTGGTGCGCGAGGCTCCCGGATCGTTCCGGAGTTTCTGGGTAGCCGGGGCCCTGGCCTACGGCTCGGCCGACCGCCAGAGCGGCGAAGCGCTGATCCGGCGTGCGATCGTCACCTACCCGTATCACCCGGGGCCCTGGGGCGACCTCGCGGTTCAGCTGGAACAGGATGGCCGCTGGTTGGAGGCCGCGCAGCACTTTCGGGCCGCGTTCACCATTGATTCGACCGATGTCCTGAAGGGCTTGCTCGCGAGCCGGAACTATCTCCGCGCGGGATTGGTGGACAGCGCGGTCGCCGTTGCGGCGCGCATCGGCACCGCCTACCCGCACGACGCCAACTACTTTGCGGCCATGGCGGAAGTCGAGAGCGTGCGGGGACGCTTCGCCGCCGCCCTGACCTGGCGCCGGCGGGTGGCCTGGCAGTCCCCCGGAACCTGGCAGGCCTGGTACCTGACCGCGCAAGAGGCGCTGGCGCCGCGCGATTGCAGCGGGGCGCGCCGCTCGACCGCCCAGGTCCGCGCGCTTCGACCCGAGCTACCGCAGCTGGTCGAGTTGGAGCGACGGCTCGAGGAACTCCGGTGTGACGGTTAGGTCCGCGGAGCGGGGACCTTTCGATCTCCCTTGGCCCGGACTGCTGGGCCTGGGGGTGTTCCTGCTCGCTCTGTGGGCGCAGCCCGATGCCCTGGTGGGCGTGTTCTACGACGACGGGATCTACGTCGCCGGGGCCAAGGCGCTGGCGAACGGGTCGGGATACCGCCACATCCACCTGCCCGATGCGCCGCCCATGGTGCGTTACCCGCCTCTCTATCCCGCGGTGCTCGGCCTGCTGTGGCGCGTGTGGCCCGTCTTTCCGGCCAACGTCACGCTGTTCCAGCTGGCGGATGCGGTCGCGCTGGGGGCCGCTGCGTGGATCATGGCGGTGCACGGACGGCGGGTCCTCCCCCCCGTATTCCCACGCTACCTGGCCTTGGCACTGGGCTTCGTGGCGTTCCCGCTGTTGGCCCTCATCGGTGTGCGCTTTGCCGAGCCGCTCTTCCTCGCGCTGGTGGCGGGCGCAGTGGCCCTGGCAGATCGCGAGGACGGAGACGTGAAGACCGACCTGGCGGCCGGTGCGCTCGCCGGGCTCGCGGCGCTGACGCGGACCATTGGCGTTTGCGCAGTGGTGGCCGTCCCCCTCTCCCTCTGGCTGCGTAGGCGGCGGCGCGGCGCCCTACTATCGCTCGCCACCGGGGTCGCCATCCTGGTGCCCTGGGTGCTCTGGATCGCGCTACGGGCGGCAGACATTGACCCGCGCCTCGCCAACTACACGCCCTACGCGCACGAGCTGGGGCAGGCCGGCCCAGCGCCCGTGCTCCAGGGGCTCCTCACGCTGAGGGTCTTGTGGCCCGTCCCGGAGCTGGTTCTGCCGCGCGTGCCGCCCTGGGGATTCCCGCCGCTCGCCGTCTTGGTTGCCGCACTGGTAGTGTGGGGTGGGGTCGGGTCTTACCAGCGGGCCCCGGCGCTGGTGGCGACCGTGGGCACCTACCTGTTGATCAGCACGGTATGGCCCTTCGCGCCGCACCGCTTCGTGTGGATCGTGCTCCCGTGGCTCGGCCTCTTCGTCGCGGTGGGCTGGCTCAAGCTCTGGCGGCTCGGCCGCGCCGGACGATCAGTTGCCGTGTTGGTGACCGCCGTGCTCGCGGTGGGATACCTTCGCCGTGAGGCTCTCTCCCTCGCGGAGCGCCGCTTCGCTCGGCCGGCCCAAGAGATCAGCCGGTCGTTCCGTGTGCTGACAGCCTCCATTGCCGCCGAATTGCCGCCGGCGGCCATCATCGCCTCCGATGATGAGGCGCTCATCTACCTCTACACCGGTCGCCGATCGGTCCCCAGCTACCTCTTCCGCTGGCAGGGGACCTCCACGGCGCCGCTCCCGCGGGCGGAGGCCGTTCGCTACTGGTGCCAGGTGGGCGTCACCCATGTGGCGCTGACGGGGCCCGGCACCGCCGTGGCCGCGATCGTCGCCGACCTGGAGCAGCGCCCCGACACGACCGCAACACCGTTGTTCCGGATCGCCAACGGTCCCGCCCTATATCGCTTCCGATGCCCTGGCTGACCCGCACGCGTGCGGTGTGGCTCTCCGCCGCGCTCGCGTGCGCGCTCTACCTCCCAGCGCTGCGCAACGGCTGGGCGTTGGATGACCACCCCCTGATCAGGCTCAATCCCGCGGCGCACTCGCTCGGGGCAGCAGTGGGTGCCCTGTTTGCTCCCTACTGGCCGCCCGAAGGGGATTACTCACCAGGACTGTATCGGCCGCTCACCACGCTGACCTATGCGCTGGACTGGGTCATCTCAGGCGGCCGCCCCTTCTGGTTCCACCTGGTCAACCTGGTACTGCACGGCCTGGCGACCGCGCTGGTGGCACTGGTCGCCTTGCGCTGGCTTGCGCCGCTCAGCGTGCTCGTGGCCGGCGTGATCTTCGCCGTCCACCCGGTGCACGTCGAGGCCGTGGCCAACGTGGTGGGTCGAGCCGAGATCCTGGCGGCTCTGGGGCTCCTGGGGGCCGTGTTGGCCGCCCGCCGGTACCGGGCTTCGGCAGATCGTGAGAGGGCTCGCTGGCTGGTCCTCACGGTGCTCGCCACCGGCTTAGGGTTGGGGTCCAAGGAGTACGCGGCGGTTACCCTCGGCGTGCTGGCGCTGGACCACTGGTTGGAGCCTGAGGGGGAGCGGCGCGCTGCGGGCGATCTCTACGTCGCGGTCGCGGCGCTCACGGCGGCCTGGTTGTTTTTGTGGCCCACCGGCCAGCGGCTCGCCGCCGCGATCCCGGTACAGCTGAACGTCGTGCGACTCCTGGTGTGGCCGTTCAGCCTCTCGGCGGACTACGCTCCGCAGCTGATTCCCATCCGGACGTCGTGGTCGCTGGTCGCGACCCTCGCGTCGGTCACCTCGCTGGCCCTGCTGGGCCTGGGCCTGGTGCTCCGGCGCCGAGCCGCCCCGATCACGTTCGGGATTCTGGCGGGCGCCGCGGCCTGCCTACCGACGTCCAACTTGCTGTTTACCTCGGGCGTCCTCCTGGCCGAGCGAAGCCTCTACTTGGCGGCGCTGGCACCCGCGCTGGCGGCGGGCTGGCTCGTCGCTTGGGCGGTCAACCGTGGCCGGGCCAAGGTCGCATTGACCGTCGCGGGACTGGTGTGCGCGGGATTCGTGGCGCGCTCGGCCACCCGCATTCCGTTTTGGCGAGACAGCCGGACGGTGGTGATCGAGGGGTTGCTGGAGCATCCGGAGAACTTCGGAGCCCACATGCGGGTCGCCGACGTGCTGGTGTCGGTGGGCGACAGCACTCGAGCGTTGGCGCACTACCTGGCGGCCATCGAGATCTATGGCGGCTACTCCCGCCTGGCGGTCCGGGCGGGGCGGCTGGCGCTGGCCCTGCGACGCCCCCGGCTTGCGCTTGACCTGGGACGCCAAGCCCGCGCTCTTGCGCCGGCGCGTCCCGACCCGGCCGAGCTCCTGACGGACGTCTTCCTGGCGCTCGACCAGCCCGACTCGGCAGTCGCGGTAGCTCGGGCGGTTGTCGTGGCGAACCCCCACAACCTACGAGCGTTGGAGAATTACCGGCGCGTGCTGGAGCGGATTAGCGCTCCCGCCTGGCGGCAACAATTGGCTGGGGCAAGGCTGGACGACGCGCTTGGGCGGCTCGTGACGGCGACCGCACGCTTGGACTCCGTGAGCCAGACGTCGTCGCAGTGGACCGGTTCGCCCGGCGCCTGCTGGGAGCTGGAGCGGTCGCTTCCCATTATGCAGGCGCTGGAGCCTGAGGTCGCCAAGGCCGCGGAAGAGCATTTGCGTGGGCGATGTCGCCAAGGTGAACAGTGACTGGCTGGATGATGGCGCAGCCATTGGCTCCCTTGCGCCAAAGCACCCGCCATTGCAGAATGACAGGGCGCAGTCAGGTCCAGGGAGTGAATCGCGCCTGGGACGTAATCGATAACAGTAGTCACGATAACGAGTTACACAGTGACGACGGCCCCGGGCACGGGCCTTGCGTTATTGGCGTGAGCGAGCTTTCTTGGGTCGTCGTCAACCAACCCCGCGGGAGGAGTGGATGAATCGCAAGGGCTTCACCCTGATCGAGCTTCTCATCGTGGTGGTGATCATCGGGATTCTGGCGGCCATCGCGATCCCCAAGTTCGCCAACACGAAGGAGAAGGCGTACATCGCGTCGATGAAGTCGGACCTTCGCAACCTGGTGACCGCGGAGGAAGCCTACTTCGCCGACAACCTGCTGTACACCACCTCGCTGGCGACCACGCAGTACAACGCGTCGGCGGGCGTGACCGTGACCATTGGCGCGGCGAGCGGTACTGGCTGGAACGCCACGTCCGCGCACAACGGGACGCTCAAGACCTGCGCCATCTACGCGGGAGACGCGTCGTACGTAGTTTCGCCGGCGACGAACGAGGGCGAGCCGACCTGCACCAAGTAACAGGTGTAGCCGCGGCCTGGCGAGTGCGGGCGGTGGGGCGGAACGTCTCACCGCCCCGTTTTCTTCCAGAACCTGTGGAGCGGACATGCGCTCACGGACATCGGGCTTTACGCTGATCGAGCTGCTCATCGTGGTGGTGATCATCGGGATCCTGGCGGCCATCGCCATCCCGAAGTTCGCGAACACGAAAGGGAAGGCGTACGTCGCCTCCATGAAATCCGACCTGCGCAATCTGGTTACCGCCCAGGAAAGCTATCTCGGCGATAACCAGACCTACGCCAGCTCCCTTGGTGGGCTCGCGTTTTCTCAGTCCGCAGGGGTCACCGTGACCATCGCGGAGGGCACGGCCTCGGGGTGGAGCGCAACCACGAAGCACAGCGGGACGAACACCACTTGCGCGATCTTCTACGGATCCGGGGCGACGCCTATCGCCCCAGCCACCAAGGAGGGTGAGCCCGCCTGCCAGTAGCGGTGGTGCGCCGGGGCGGCGTCTCTGGGGCGACGGGCGGTTCCGTCGCCCGTTTCGTTGTATGCCGGGCCCGGCGGGCAGGGTTCAGGGTGGCCCGCCCAGCATCCGCTCCCGCAGGCACCCGTCCGGGCGTTGAATGCGGTAGAAGAAGGCCCGCGCGTCGCCCGCCCACCAGAGGACGTTCCCCACGTATTGCAGCACTCCGCGGCACCGTTGATACAGAGCGGCGATGTCGGGCGCCAGGGGATGATGGTTGGCCGTGAGGACCACGATGGTGACGCTATCGGCGGCAATGCGACCGGCGAGGTAGCGGCCTGGAGTCGCGAACGCCGAAGGAACCAGGAAGCTTTCCGCCGGGCGCGCGGACACCGCGTGGAGGCCGGTGTACAGGTAAATGGCGGCCGGCGCGTCGGTCAGCACCCGGTCGTGCGGCCTGGCGTGTTCTGAGAGCCAGCTCGACACCGCGAGGACCAACCGCGAGTTCGCAACCATGAGGTGGCCAGGATACGGCATCTGGAAAACCACCCACGGACTCACGGGCAGGTAGGCGAATGGTCGCAGGGTGACCTGGCGGGCGACCACCGACGCGCCCAATAGGCCGAGCGTGGCGTACCCGGCGAGGCGCACCCGCGGGACGGTTCGTCGGAGCGCGGCGTGCACTCCCGCGGCCGTAAGGAGACCGGCGAAAGGCAACATCGGAAGCACGAGCCGATCCTGCGGCCAGGGCCATACCAGGACCACCGCGGCGGTCGCGGCGACCGTGAGCGTCAGCCCGAGGTGGGGCCGCCCGAGGACCCCGCTTCCGGCCGCTGCCAGGGCCGACAGGAACGCGAGCAGTGCCACGCCCAGCGCCTTGACGTCGGTCAGGTAGAGGGCGAACTGGTGCCAGTAGACCGGCCAGGTGACGCGCAGCGCTGCGGCGGCGAACGAAGGGAGCTGGCTGGGACGGTCGAGGGACAGCCAGCCGAGGTAGGACAGTTCCTCCGGCTGGCTGGAGGACGGTCCCCCCGCGACCATGCGGCCGTGCCAGGCCGCCCACGCGGCGAGCGGAAGAACCGCGGCGGCGAGAAAGGTCCCCACCTGGCGCCAATGGGTGCGCTGCGCCAGCATTGCCACGAGCAGGCCCGCGAGCACGCCGACCGCCTGGGTGCGGGTAAGCAGGGTCGCGGCCACCACCACGCCGAGCAGGGCAGCCTTGGCGAGACCGGGGCGCTGCCGGAGCCCGTACGCCAGCTCGAGAGCGCCTGCCCAGCCGAGCACGAAGTAGGGCTCGCTGATGGGCAGGCTGAAGTACAGGACCGTCGCGTCGAGGAAGAACGGGCCCAACGCGCAGGTCAGCGCGACCCACGGATGCAGGCCCAACCGCGCCCGGGCGATCCACCAGACGAGCCCCGCGCTGGCGGCGGTGGCCAGGATCGACAGCGCGCCAGCGAGCCCCGCGACGACCTGCACCGACCGGCCGATCCACCACAGCGGCGCCAGGATCGCCGGCAGCCCCGGCGGATACCGGAGGTGGACCGGCTCTCCCACGGCGTACACCGAACGGTAGCCGTCACCCTCGGCGATGGCCTTGGCCAACGCCACGTAGACGGCGTCGTCATGGAACGCGCCTAGCACTCGCGGTATGGAGAGCTGGAGCAGCCAGTACCCGAGGGCCACGCCCGCGGCGACCAGCACCGCCTCGCGCCTACGCGTCCCGGCAAGCCGAGCGACGACGGTCTGCCAATCGGGCTTCATGCGGCCCTAAACGAACGCGCGCCGCGCGTCGCGAGCTCCGCGAGCGGTACGACGTCCACGCGCCGCTCGAGACGGTAGCGCCGATCGCCGGGGTACAGCACGGTGAGGCGCCTCAAGCCCAGATCGTTGAGGGCAATGCGCATCGAGGGCGTGAGCCGCGGCGCGTCCTGAAACTTGACTTCCACACCGTACCGGCGGCCACGCAGTAGGAGCAGCAGGTCGAGTTCCGCGCCGGTGTGTGTGGCCCAGAAGTACGCCCCGTCCGGCTGCACGACTCTCAGAGTTTCCTCGATGGCGAAGCCCTCCCACGAGGCGCCCGCTTTGGGATGAGACAGCACGTCCCGTTCGGAGGCCAGGCCCAGGAGCGCGTGCAGCAGGCCGCTGTCGCGCAGGTACACTTTGGGAGACTTGACCTGGCGCTTCTTGAGGTTCTCGTGCCACGGCCGGAGCTGCCGGACCATGAACATCCCGGTGAGGATGTCCAGATACCGGCGCGCGGTCGGCTCTGCGACGCCGAGGGAGCGCGCGGCCTCGGCCGCGTTCCAGATGCCGCCGTGGTAGTGCGCCAACATGGTCCAGAACCGAAGCAGTGTGGGGGCCGGGATCGTAATGCCGAGCTGGGGCAGGTCGCGCTCGAGGTAGGTCTGGATGAACTGCTGGCGCCAGACGTAGCCGGTTCTCTCGGAGTGCGCCAGGTAGGCGGGCGGGAAGCCGCCCCGCCGCCAGAGGCGGCGGAGCGTCCTCGGCCCTCCGCCCAATTCATCCAGTCCGAACCCGCTCAGGGTGACGGTCTCGATCCGGCCCGCGAGGGTTTCGGACGATTGGCGCAAGAGGTCGGGGCTGGCGCTTCCGAGGATCAGGAATCGCGCCGGCAGGGGGCGCCGGTCGGCCAGGACTCGGAGGACCGGGAAGAGGTCGGGCCGGCGCTGGATCTCGTCAATGACCACCACTCCCCGGAGCGGCGCCAGGGCCGTCATGGGCTCGGCCAACCGTGCGAGACTGGTGGGGTCTTCGAGGTCGAAGTAGGCGGCCGAGTCCGGGGGCTCGCCGAGCCACCTGGATCGCCGGATCATGCGCCTACAGTACCACGAAAATCGAAAATGGCAAGTTCGATTTTCGTGGTGTTGGCCGCGGGGGCGCCTTGGCTCCCGGCGGACCCGCGGTCCGGCGGCGTGGGATGGGAAGAGCCGGGATCACTGGCTCTCCCCTATCCCCGTTGGCATCTTGTCTGCATGACGGGAACGGAAGGTCCGGGACTATCGCCCGCTGTCGCCGTCCATCGCCCTCGATCGTATGCCGTGGCGGCGTCAGAGACGGGGGAACGCCCCACTCTCAAGCGCGAGCTGCTCATCAACCTGGGGCTCCTCGTGGCGGCCGCCCTGACGCTCGCCATCGGCACCGCTCTCCTGGTGGGCCTGATGCAACCCAGCTTCGCCGTCGGCGCCCTGGTGGCCCTGGTCGCCGGCGACGTGGCCGTGGTCTTCGTCTTTGGGCGCTATCTGCTGGACCGCCTGGTGCTGCGGCCCATGGCCGGGCTCACCGCCGCGGCTAACGAGCTGGCGGCCGGCAATCTGTCTGAGCGGGCGCGCCCCGCCGAAACCCGGGACTTTACCGAGTTGGCCGAGCGGTTCAACGCCATGACCGAGCGACTGCTGGACGCGCAGAGCCAGCTGGTGCGCACTGAGAAGCTTGCCACCGTGGGCCGGTTCGCAGCCGGTGTGGCCCACGAAGTGGGCAATCCGCTCTCCGCCATCGGGACCTATCTCGAGGTGCTCCAGCAGCGCGGGGTCGACCCGGAGATCGTGGGGGCGGCGTCGCGCGAGGCGGCCCGCATTGACCGCATCGTGCGCGGCCTGCTCGACTACGCGCGGCCCGGGGACGAGCGCCTCGGCGCGGTGGACCTGGAGCAGGTGATCCGCGGCGTCCACGAGTTGTTAGAGCACCAGGGCGCGCTTCGGGACCTCACCATCACGGTGGCGTGCGAGCCGGGGGTGCCGCGGGTTCGGGGGAACGCGCACGCGCTGGAGCAAGTGGTCGTGAATCTCTTGCTGAACGCGGCCGACGCCGCGAGGGGCGGGCGGGCAGTGGTGGGCGCGGTCCCTTGGGCGTACCGGGCGCCGGACGAGCCCAAGCGCCGCCGCAGCGACCCAGGCCTGCCGGGGACCCACGCGCCGCCGGAGCGCGATCTCGGCCTTCAGGCGCGCCGCCCCTGGCGGCCCGAGCTGGAGCCGGGCAGGTGGGGCGCGTTGCTCTACGTCGCGGACTCGGGGCCCGGCGTCCCGG
>JACPAP010000068.1 GCA_016180765.1 Gemmatimonadota bacterium | reverse complement strand
CCTTCGCCACTGACGCAAACCCACACTGCGTGCTCAGCGCCAAGCGGTCGAGGGCAACATACCGGCTGGCCTCGTGGACCCGCGCGCGCAGCTCCTGGCCGCTCTCCTCCCGCGGCCATTTGGTGGTGACCAGCCCCAGGACCACCACCTTGTCGTCCGGCACTTCCTTGAGCGGCGCGAAATCCCCCGAGCGTTCGTCATCGTATTCCAGGAGCAGCACGCTCGCCCGCGTGCAGGGAAAGATCTCCTTCGCGATCGCGGCGTAGCTCCCCTTGGCCATGTAGCGGCTGGCGTCGTTGCCCCGGCAGATGTGGAGACCATAGGTGATGCCGGGATGCGCCGACATGATCCCGTTCATCATCTCGATTCCCTCACCGACCATCCGATCAGCTCGAAACCCTTTCTTGGCGAACCACTCCCGCTGATGCGGGTCCAGCACCATGCCGAACTCGGGAGCATCGAACTGGATGTACTCGCAGCCCAGTCGGATCAGCTCGGCCACCTCGTCCTTCAAGATGTCGGTAACGTCCGCCAGGTACGCATCGGTGCTGGGATAGGCGGCCTCCGAGACGCCCGGCACCCAGTAGTAGGCGTACATGGTGGGGCTCGGCAAGGTGACTTTGACCGGGCGCTTCGTGCGACCGCGGAGATAGACGAACTCTTCCGCGGAGAGGTGGCGTTTCCTCGTGACCCTCCCGACCAGGCCCACGGTCACCGGACTGGTGTCCACCTTCCCTTCCAGCGTGAACCAGTCCACTACGTTGCCCTCGACCGCCGCGAAACCCTCCGTCGCCTGCACCAGTTGGCTGGCGAAAACGTTGCGCCGCATCTCGCCGTCGGTGACCACATCCACGCCGGTGCGCTCCTGGATCGCAAGGCACTGGTCCACCGCCCGATCCTCGATCTCCTTGAACGCGGCCGCGCTCATGCGCCCGGCGGAGTAATCCTCCCGGGCCGCCAGGAGGGACGGCGAGCGCAACATGCTCCCGATGACCTCAGCGCGATACACAGCCATCACAACCTCACCGTGGCGTTTGCCCAGGAGCCGGACCCGGAGTCATCCGGCAGAGCCTGTAGGAGCTGACTGAAGTGACCGAAGCCGGCTTGCGAGACGCGGCTCGGCAATGCGCCGACAGCTGCGGCGCCTCGGAGATGTACGCGGGAATCGGCGGGATTGTTCACGAGCGCGCCGCGCCGATCTCTCACACTTCAACGTAGTCCGCGCTCGATCGCCCTTCCGGGACGGGGTCGCCGTCCCGCTCCATTCCCTGCAGGTGCAGCTTGACGGCCTCACGGATGTTGGCTTCCGCTTCCTCGCGCGTATCCCCGGTCGCGATGCAGCCCGGCAGATCGGGAACGTACGCGGAGTAGTTCTGGCCGGCCGGCTCCAGGACGACGAGGTAGCGACGCATGGTCAAGGGTTCCTTCTTGGGTTCACGAGGCCTGCTTGCCGCAGGATACTCCTGAGCGTGCCGGGGGACAAGTCGTGGCTGAGCTTTCCAGCAACAGTGACGCGCCCCCGCTTTACACGGTGTTGGTACTGGCGATGGCTTCCCTCGAATGCCACGAGATACCAACCATCATGTTCGAGTAGTGAGGCGATCTCCTTGACTTTCACCGCCGCACCCACGGACTCCAGGACCAAGTCGTGGATGCACGCTAAGGCGATTCTGGCTCCGGTCCCGCACCGTTTTGTTGCGGGCGTTACCCGAATAACGCACGACTAAGGTTGTGGCAGCATCTTTCCGCCCCGGAGGATCGGCCGCCCGGCCAAGACCGCCGTGGGCTTGCCGTCCCGGAACGCGAACCGGCCGTTCACCAGCACGTGAACCGTGCCCTCCGAGTACTGGTGCGGCTCCTCGTAGGTGGCCCGGTCGCGGATCCTGGCGACGTCGAACACCGCGATATCGGCGTAGAACCCCGGCTTGATCAGCCCCCGGTCCGGAACACCCAGGAAGGTCCACGCCAGCGAGGTCATGCCGCGGACGGCGAAGGGCAGCGTGATCACCGGGTCTTCCAGGGCGAAGAGCCGGAGCTTCCGGGTAAACGCGCCGTAGGGGCGCGGGTGCACGATCTCGGCTCCCGGCGGCGGAGTGCGGCCGTCGGTGCAGGTCATCATCCAGTCCTGCTGGGCCAGATACTTGGCGTTCTCCAAGTCGTACAGGTCCAGGTTCATCACGGATGCGTTGCCGCCAGCCAGTACCCGCCGTACCGCCGCGGGCACCGGCAGCCCCAGCCCCTGGGCTACCTGGGCGAGCGTTTTGCCGTTCAACTCCGGCCGCCGGTCCACAAACAGGATCTTCTCGGCTCCGCCCCGGATGTCGAGCATCTCCAGGGTCTGCACGTCGAGCATGCGCGCGGTATCCGGGTGCTCGAACCGGCGACGCATCGCCGCCTGGCCACCCACGCTGGCCCAACGGGGGATGGTGTAGGCGCTGAGGCTGCTCTGGGTGGCGGTGTAGGGGTGCTGGGCCGCCATCACGTTCACGCCGCGCGCGCGCGCCTCATTGATGATGCGCGCGGCCTGCGCCGCCTTCCCGTAGTTGTGACGCCCCTGCGGGTTCAGGTGCGAGAAGATGACGGAGGTCCCGGCCCGTTCGCCGATCTCGATGGCCTCCCGCATGGACGCCGGAAACCCAATGCTCCGGTACGCCGCGCCCAGGTCGCGGTCGTGGGTGTCGTAGATCCCGCCGTACTCGGCCGCCACGCGGTTCAGCTCCACCACTTCGTCCGTCGTGGCGTAGTAGCCCGGGACGTAGAACAGGCCGGTGGACATCCCGACGGCGCCTTCCTCCATGCCGCGGCGGATGAACGCCTTCATGGCCGCCATTTCCTGCTGCGTCGGCGGGCGGTCCGCCGCGCCCATGGCCGCGCCGCGGGCGGCGCCCTGCCCCACGTAGGTCAAGGCGTTGACCCCCATGCCGGTCCTGAGATACCCGTCGAATCTCTCGCGCACGTTGGCGGCTCCGCCGCCGTCCACGCCGATCACCACGGTGGTGATCCCCTGGTAAAGGAACGACAACGCGGCCTTGCCGTGCGGCGTTTCCAGCTCGGCGTGGCTGTGCATGTCCACGAAGCCGGGGGTGACCAGGAGTCCGGTGGCGTCGATGGCGTCTCGGGCCGTCACCCGAGCGTCGCGGGCGTTGCCCACGAACTGGATGCGATCGCCCACGATCCCCACGTCCTGCCGCACCCAGGGGTTGCCGGCGCCGTCCAGCACGTGGCCGTTCAAGAGCAGCACATCCAGCGGGCGCTGCTGGGCAGGGAGCGCGGTGGCAACGAGGAGCGGAATCAGAACGAGTGCTCGACGCATGGAGCAGGCCTGTGGTGGTCGGCGCCTAGGTTAGCTCGGCGAGGCCAAGACCGTAAGCACGGCCGTTGGCTATAATGCTCCCCATGAGCCCGGACGCCCGCCGCATTCTGCTGGCCGATGCCGATGCCTTCTATGTGGCGGTCGCGCGGCTGGTGGACCCCGAGGGGGCCGGGCACGCCCGGCTGCTCATCGTGGGCGGCAGCGCGGAGGGGCGTGGCGTGGTGACCTCGGCGTCGTACGAGGCCCGGGCCTTCGGCGTCCACTCGGCCATGCCCACGGCCCAGGCCATCCGGCTCTGCCCCAAGGCCCTCGTGGTGCCGGTGCCGTTCGAGGCCTGCGTGGAGAAGGGCCGGGAGATCCGGCGAGTCCTCCAGCAGTTTACGCCGGTGGTGGATCAGGCATCCAGCGACGAGTTCTACCTGGACATGAGCGGAACGGAGCGGCTGTACCACGACGAGCCGCTCGCCGAAACCGCGCGGCGCCTCCGCCAGGCGATGCTCCGGGCCACCGGCCTCACGGTGTCGGTCGGCGGCGGCACGTCCCGGGTGGTGGCCAAGCTGGCCGCGGGCGTCGCCAAGCCCATGCCGGGAAGCGGCGGGAGCGGCGTGCACGTGGTGGAGGCCGGTCGCGAGCTCGAGTTCATGCGGCAGTTCAGGCTGGCGGATATCCACGGAGTGGGCCCGGCTCGCTTGAGCGCCGCGAGATCGATCTTTTTCATCTGGAGCATGGCATTCATGGCGCGCTCCGCGCCCGCCGAGCGCTCGTCCCGCTTGAAAAACTCGTCCATGGGCGGCACCACCTGCCACGAGAGCCCATCCATCCAGAACACTTCCCAGTGGTGCCCGTCGAGATCGTAGAAGCTCCACTGGTACATGAACCCGTGATCCTGGGGATCGGCGGCGTGCGAGCCGCCAGCCGCGACCGCCTTCCGGACCACGGTATCCACGTCGGTCTTGCTGCCGACGCTGATGGCGAACAGGGCGTTGGTTTCCGTTCGCGGGTCGCCCACGGCGCGCTTGCTGAACTCCTTGAACCGGTCCCGCACGAGCAGCATGAAGTACGCGTCGTCGCCCACCAGCATGCAGGCGGCGGTGGCGTCGGTGAATTGCCGGTTGAACCGGAAGCCCAGCGCCTCGAAGAACCGGATCGATCGCTGGAGGTCGCTCACGGGGATGTTGACGAACAGCTTGTGCCGCACGGCCGGCTTGGTGCCGGCGTTGGTGATGGTGGGCGTGGTGGCCTGAGTCGTGGTCATGAGCGTCTCCGAGTGTCTTCGCCTGGTTAGACCCCCGGTCCGGCTGAAACTCATCGGTCCGCCCGGCGATCCGTTGCGACGGGACCGTAAGTCATTACCGCGTCAATTGTCAGCTCACGCGGAGGTCTACGCGTCCGACCACACCGCCAGCTCGTTGCCGCTGGGATCGCCGAAGTGGAAGCGACGGCCACCCGGGAAGGTGAACGGCTCTTTCACGATGTGACCGCCAGCCTTCCTGACCTTCGCCATGGTGTCATCCAGGGTCCGCGAATAGAGGACGACGAGGGGACCTCCCCCGCGAACCTTCGCGTCCTGCGAAAGCCGCCTACCTCGCGACCCTGCCCCCGGATGCCGGCGTCGTCTGGACCATAATCGTTGAACGCCCACCCAAACGCGGCGCCGTAGAAGCGCTTCGCTTCGGCAACGTCCGTGACCGTGATCTCGATGTAGTCGATCGCATGGTGCTCGTGCGCGGCCGCGTCTGCATGGGACATAGGGGCGGTCCTTTCACCGGTCGGGCGCTGCCGGCTCTTCCAGGAACCGCAGCTCCGGGGTACCCAGGGGGCCAGCTGACTCCTCCATCATGTCCCCCCAAAGAGCGAACGTATTGCAAAAATGGAATCTCTCGCGGCTGCCATGGGAGTGATCCCGCCGAGCTCTCCGGCAACAGTGTGTGACACCAACTATGTTGCCAGCCGCGTGGGAAGCCCGAAGCGGGGAAACAGGGTTTCCACGTCCAGGAATGAGGTCATCGCCGCGATGCGATGGGCGCGGAGATCCAGCAGGATGAGCGCCCAGGGCGTGGCCCCGCCGTCGCGATACTGGGCGAACGCCGGCGTGCCGCCGCACGCGTCCACCGGCACCAGCCGCGAGCCCCTGCCCCCGATCCCGAAGCTGAGGAACCACTTGGCCACCGAGGCGGGACCCTGGAGCCACATGTCGTCGGGCGGCATGGCCATGGTCACTTCCTCGTGCAGCAGCTGGGTCAGGGCATCCACGTCGTACCGCTCGAACGCCTCGACATAGCGGGCGAGGAGCTGGCGCTGCGCCTCGGAAAGCGCCCGCGGCACCACGGCCGGGTTGCGGGCCTCCAGCGTGGCGCGGGCGCGTTGGAGGGCGCTGTTCACGGCGGCCACGCTCATATCCAGGCTCTGCGCGGTCTCGGCCGCCGACCAGTTGAGCACCTGGGTGAGCAGCAGCACCGCGCGCTGGCGCGGCGGCAGGCATTGCAGGGCGGCGACGAAGGCGAGGCGGATGCTCTCGCGCAGAATGGCGCGCTCTTCCGGATCGCTGTGCTCGGCGGCCGGCAGGCCCATCGCATCCGGGATGGGCTCGATCCCAGTCCTCCGGGGGGCGCTGCGGCAGGGCCATGCCGTCCTTGACCTCGGCAGGCACATCGCAGACCGCGACCGGGTGGACCCGCTGGCGCTTATGGGAAGCGAGGGCGTCCAGGCAGACGTTGGTAGCGATGCGGTACAGCCAGGTCTTGAGTGACGACTGCTCCTGTAAGCCGTCCAGGCCTTTCCACGCGCGCAGCATCGCCTCCTGCACCGCATCCTCGGCGTCCACCACGGAGCCGAGCATGCAGTAGCAGTGGCCGGTGAGGGCCGGGCGGTACTGCTCGAGGAGGGCCGCCGAGGTCATCACCTACAGGATAGTCGGGGGCCGGGGGACCGGGAAGCGGCCAGTGTGACCGGCATCGTGGACCTCACGGGGGCAAGACCGGCACTCGGGGCGACGCGGCCACGCGTGCCAAGGAAATCGAGGCCGCGGCCAAAGTCATGGGTGTGACGACGCGGGTGAACGCCGAGCTCCCGGACGCGCATTTGCACAACACCGACGAGACGCGGCGGGTCGTGGTGGAGCTGATCCGCGTCCAGAACGCGCACTATGGCAGCCTGATCCGGGCGGCGTATGGGGAGCCGTTCATGACGCAGGAGACGGTAAGAGTGGACGACGTCGTGACGATGGGGGTGCGGTCTATTTGACGGGCTACTCGCCCAACACCTCACGAAGCATCTCCATGAAATCCGTAAGGAATCCTCTGATCGCCGCTCGTGCCCCATCGATGCTGATGCCCTCGCGTTCGTTCAACATTAACGCGGCTTCGTCAATCGCCGAGTGGTTGTTGCGGAGTCCCAGGGTCACATGGTTCGCCGCGTAGGCGACGTAGTCCCGCCCTGCACGCGACTCGCCAACCAGGGTGCGAACGTCCCGTTGCACCTGCGCAGCCACGTCAGAACCACCTGCGAGAACATCGTGGATGTAGAGGAGGTCCTTGCCCGCCTTCCGTTTTCCTGCGGGACCTCGCCGCTGCTGGAAGATTGCGCCCCTGCTCACCAGGAACGCTCCCAGTTGGGGCACGTTGACATCGACTCTCACGAGTCCCCCGGCTGGACTCCGAATCTCGATGGGTAGTCGAACGGCGGACTGGCGAAGAAACTCCAAGTCTGGCAACTCAACTGCTCCCAGTTGTTCCTGACCCCGGACTGCCCCGACTCGGCCAATGTTCCTGTGGGGTCCTCTTAGGGGCATGAGAAACTCGAGGGCGGCTCCTTCCCTTTCCTTGCTCTGCCAGATCGAGAACGACGGCCCTGAATCAACCGGCTCGAATCCGTGCTGCCGCAGCAGGTCGGAGATCGATGGTCGTCCAGAGCCAGGCAGCTCCGGTTGAACCAGGACATCGAGCTCCGTGGTGCGAGAAACGGCTGACCGCGCCGGCATGAGGATGAGTCACCCGTTGTTCCGGCTTGGGGCTGTGCGGGCCTGGACGTTGAGCAGGTGCAGCGCCTGCTCCCTCCCCCGGTCCGGGTAATCCCACAAATCCAGAAGCAGTTGCACGTTGCTGACGACCGGCAGACTATCGACTTGTCGCACTCCGAACCAGACGGACTCCTTGTAGGACGGCTGCGCAATCACCAGCCGGCCGTCGGAAGCCTCCGCCCAGCCCAAGGCGCTCGCCATTGACTGCAGGGCTTCTCTCTCCTGGATATCGACGTAGACGTGGACCTTGCTCCACGTCGCAATCGGAGCGAGCAGCGCGGCCGCAGCGTGCATCGTGAGGGCCCAGCGGTAACCACTAAGCGCGTTTGGCAGGCGCCGTAGGAATCGCTCAGGGTCTCCCATGGGGACCGAGTAGGTCGTCAGCCGGTTGGCGCTCCAGTCGTAGTACCTGGACCACGCCATTATCAACGACTCGACGCTCTTCAGATAGATGCGTCTCGCCTTTCCGGCCTTCTCGACCAATACGACATTGGCCTGTTCGAGCCTGCGTACGACATGCGACGCCGTCATCGTGCTCACGTGCGCGGCTACTGCCAGCTCGCGAGTGCCCCAGATCTTGCCCGGATCGCCTGCAAGTACGCGGGCGACCAGCGAGGCGCGGTCACCAAACGGGTTCGCAAGGGGACGGTTACTGGGCGTTCTAGCCGGGACTGTCACGTCCATGCGATCGACAAGCAAGCCTGGCGCACGAAGCCGGACCCATCCTCTTCGTAGGTCTACGAAGTTCGCGCCACCAACTCTGAGATTGCCTACCACTGTCTTGGGAAGGTCAGGCAGTACCCACACGACATTGGAGGCGAAAGGGTCTTTCGCCGCCCCGTCCCAAAGGGCCAGGGCAACCCGTTGCATCTCCGTTTGGTCGCCAGTCCGGATCGTGGCCCAGGTTGGGGAACGTGGTTCGTCAGGTTCACCGTCGGGAAGCACGACGGCGGTCCCTGGGCCCAGAGCCTGCTCCAGCGCCCGCGCCGCCTGCCTGATGGCCTGCCCTTCCCTGATGTTTGACACATGTAAGTCCGTTTGCTATACAGCAAACAATCTACGTAATAGCAAACGATTAGACAAGGAATGCCTCGCTCCCCGTACGCTCGAAGGCGAACCCCCTGCCTGTTGGCTGAGGCGTCCCTCTGAACCCCCCGCCGCCCAACACCACGGGGCCGAGTTTGAGCTCCGCCGTCCCGCCAAACCACGGTCCCGCCGTCTCTTCGCGTGCACCCTGGAAGTTCACGCTGTCTCGAACCCACTGGCCGCCGGCGGCTGCCCAGAAGGACACGTCTCTCTCCGCACGAGAATCGTGGTGGGGCACTTGGAGGTCTGGACCGGGGTGCGGCGGGACGTGGACTGGGGACGCGTTCACCCGAGACTGATGGAGGGCGGCAGCTCGGTGATAAGCTTGCGTGTCACCGATTTGTCAACTATTACTTTACCTATGGATGACACGCGGAGGCCGGACCACGGTGCCCTGTTCGGGGTCGCCTCGGAGCAGGGAGGCTACTTCACCGCGCGCCAAGCGCATCGGTGCGGATTCAGCCGCGCGAATCTCTCACATCATGCAGCCAGCGGCCGATTCGTTCGGGTCGGGCGCGGGCTGTACCGTCTGAGAGCCTATCCCTCATCCCCGCGAGAGGAGGTCTTCCGCGCATGGCTCTGGTTCGGCAAAGACACGGCCGTCGTGTCGCACGAGAGCGCGCTCGACCTGCTGGGAATCTCGGACGTGGTTCCGGACCAGGTGCACCTGACCGTCCCGCGCACGCGTCGCGGCAGGCCTGCCGCGCCGGGCGTCCATGTGCATACGGCCAAGGTTCCCCCCGAACGGGACGAGACGACGCTGGTCGAGGGTGTCCGCATCACCTCCCCAGCCAGGTCCATCGCGGACGCCGCGGCGGCGGGAACGTCCCCGGAGCACATCCTGGCGGCGGCGCGGCGGGCCCTGGCCCGAGGGATGGTCACGCCCCAGCAGCTGGAGTGGGTCGCGCGTCAGCGCGGAGGATGGGTAGCCCGAATCATCCACCAAGCCCTCGACGCGGCCGCTTCGTCATGAGGTACCAGACGGCAGCGGCGCTCCGGGCTGCGCTGGAGGAACGGCTCCGACAACGGGCTCAGACGACGGGGAGGTCGCTCTCGCGGCTCAGGAAGCAGGTCGTGTTTGACCGGCTCCTGGCCAGGCTGGTTCAGGCCGCGCCCGGCAGGTGGATTCTCAAGGGTGCCGTCGCCCTCGACCTGCGGCTCCCCGCCCGGTCTCGCGCAACCAAGGACATGGATGTCGGGCGCTCCGACGGAGAAGCTCACGCCACAGCGGATCTCTTGGCGGCGACCGCCCTCGAGCTGCCGGACT
>JACPAP010000067.1 GCA_016180765.1 Gemmatimonadota bacterium | reverse complement strand
AACTGTAGCGACGGGGGACATGACTCGGCCGAGGGGTTCGCGATGCAACCTAGCGGGGCGCGGAGCACGCCGGAAGCGGCCCGGGCCATTGAACTCTCGCGGATCGCGCGTACTGTTCTGCTCCTATGGCTGGAGCCCCGACACCGCCGACCCGGCTCAAAGTGGGTCTGGTGCAAATGCGCATGACCGCCGACCCGGCGGCCAACCTGGCCACCGCCGTGACCCGGGTGAAGGAGGCCGCCGCCCAGGGCGCGGCCATCGCGTGCCTTCCTGAGCTCTTCCGCACGCTCTACCTCGCGCAGCGCGAGGATCACGACGTGTTCGACCTGGCCGAGGCCGTGCCGGGGCCGAGCACCGAGGCGCTGGGGCGGGTGGCACGCGACCTTGGGATCGTGGTGATCGCGCCGGTGTTCGAGCGACGGGCCGCCGGCCTGTACCACAACACGGCGGCCGTGATTGACGCCGATGGCGAGGTCAAGGGGATCTATCGCAAGATGCACATCCCCGACGACCCCGCGTACTACGAGAAGTTCTACTTCACTCCCGGCGATTTGGGCTTCCGAGCGTTTGACACCAAAGCCGGTCGCATCGGCACGCTGGTCTGCTGGGACCAGTGGTACCCCGAGGGCGGGCGGCTCACCGCGCTCCAGGGAGCGAACCTGCTCTTCTATCCCACGGCGATCGGCTGGCACCCGTCGGAGAAGGCCAGGTACGGGACGCAGCAACTGGACGCCTGGCGCACCATCCAACGGGGGCATGCGATCGCCAACGGCTGCTGGGTGGCCGCGGTGAACCGCGTGGGGCTGGAGCGGCCGGACGGCGCCGGACCGGGGCTCGAGTTCTGGGGCCACTCGTTCGTGTGCGACCCGCTCGGCGTGGTGGTCGCCGAGGCGCCCGGCGACCAAGAGGCCCTGCTCATCGCGGACGTAGACCTGGCGCGGGTGGAGGAAGTCCGCCGCAACTGGCCGTTCCTGCGGGACCGGCGCGTGGACGCGTACGGCGGGCTCACCGCCCGCTACCTGGGCGACGCTCCGTAGCGGGATGCGCGCCACCCCAGAGCTTCACGTTTCCCGTTTCCCGCTTCCCGTTTCCCGATGAGAGGAACGGCGCCGAAGCCCGCGAGCCTGGGGTATCGCATGCCCGCCGAATGGGAACCCCATGAGGCCACCTGGATCGGGTGGCCGCACAACCAGACCGACTGGCCCGGCAAGTTCGCGGCGATCCCGTGGGTGTACGGCGAGATGACGCGCCGGCTGGCGCCCGGTGAGACGGTTCGCGTCCTGGTCCACTCCCAGGTCCACGAGTCGCAGGCGCGCCGAGTGCTCGGCAGGGTTGGAGTAGACCTCGAGCGGGTAGAGTTCTTTCGGTTCCCCACCAATCGCGGCTGGACCCGGGACTTCGGGCCGATCTTCGTGCGGAAGGACGGGCCGCCGGTGGAGGTGGCGATCGCGCGGTTTCACTTCAACGCGTGGGCCAAGTACCCGGACTCGAAAAAGGACGACCAGGTCCCCGATCTCGTGGCCCGGCTTCTCAAGCTCCGCGCCTTCGAGCCGAAGATCCGCACCGGCGGCGTCATCCTCGAGGGCGGGGGCATCGACGTCAACGGCCTCGGCACGCTGCTCGCGACCGAGGAGTGCCTGCTCGATGCCGCGGTGCAGACCAGGAACCCGGGCCTCTCGCGGTCAGAGCTGGAAGGCATCCTCCGCGACTACCTGGGCGCCACCAACGTGCTGTGGCTCGGCTTGGGGCTCGCGGGCGACGACACCCACGGGCACGTGGACGACCTGTGCCGCTTCGTCGGGCCGCGCACCGTCGTGCTGTGCCAGGAGACCGACCCCAACGACGCGAACTACCGTCCGCTGGCCGAGAACCGGGAGCGGCTCGAGGGGATGCGGGTCGAGGACGGTTCCAGTCTGGAGATCGTGGACCTGCCGATGCCGGCGCCGCTCTCCTTCGACGGACAACGGCTCCCGGCGAGCTACGCCAACTTCTACATCGCTAACGCGGCGGTGCTGGTACCCACGTTCAACGATCCCCACGATCGCGTGGCGTTGGGCATCCTGGGCGAGGTGTTCTCGGACCGGCCGGTGGTGGGCATTCACGCCGTGGACCTGGTGTGGGGCCTGGGGACCCTGCACTGCCTCACCCAGCAGCAGCCGGCGTAACCGCGGCGTCTAGCGGCGCCGAGCCGAGCCCCGCCGCGCGCGCACCGACGGGCCCCGGTTGAGCGCCGGTTGCGCCCGGGGCATCGGCACGATCGGCGCGACCGCAGGCTCAAATCCCGGCACCACCTCCCGCGGGAAGGTTTGCCCAATCAGCTTCTCGATGTCGGCCATGAGCAACCACTCGTCCGGCGACATCAGGGTGAGCGCCAGCCCCTGCGCGCCGGCGCGGGCGGTGCGGCCCACGCGGTGGACGTAGACCTCGGGGTCGGTCGGCACGTCGAAGTTCACCACCAGCTCGATATCCTCGACGTCGATCCCTCGCGCCGCGAGGTCGGTCGCCACCAGGATGCGCACGCGACCCTGGCGGAAATCCTCCAGCGTGCGGAGCCGGGTGGACTGGGCCTTGTCGCCGTGCATCGCGGCAGCCGGCACCCCGTCCCGCTTCAGGTGCCGCGCGAGCTTGTCCGCCCCGTACTTGGTGCGGGTGAACACCAAGACCCGCCGCATGAAGTCGAGCTTCAGGATGCTCACCAGCGCGTCCTTCTTGAACAGCTTGTCCACCGCGAAGATCCCGTGCTCGACGCCGTCCGCCGGGGAGGCGCGCCGGGCCGTCTCGACCGCCGTGTGGTTCTGCAGCGCGCGCCGGGCCAGCCGGTCCACGTCGTCCGAGATGGTGGCCGAGAACAGGAGCGTTTGGCGGGCATCCGGCAACGCGTCGAGGATCCGGCGCACGTCTGGCGCAAAGCCCATATCGAGCATCCGATCCGCCTCGTCCAGCACCAGCACTTCCACCCGGGAGAGATCGAGGTGCCCGCGGCCCATGTGATCCAGGAAGCGCCCCGGGGTCGCGATCACGAGGTCCACCCCTCGGCGGAGCGCCTGTGTCTGCGGCTCCATCCCCACGCCGCCGTAGATCGCCGCGGCGCGCAGGTGGAGATGCCGGCCGTACGCGCGGGCCCGCTCCAGCACCTGCTCCGCCAGCTCGCGCGTGGGCACCAGGACCAAGGCGCGTAGCCGGTGGCTCGGCTGGTGGTCGTGCGCCAGGCGATGGAGAATGGGCAACAGGAATGCGGCTGTCTTCCCGGTGCCCGTCTGGGCCGAGCCCACGACGTCGCGACCCGTGAGGGCGAGCGGAATGGTCTCCCGCTGGATGGGCGTGGGGACGTCGTAGCCCTCTTCGGCGACCGCACGGACGAGCTCGGGCCTGAGCCCTAAGCCGGCAAATGGCATGATTGGTCTGACTCCTTCACTGCACACGGACACGCACGGGCCGCAGATGCACGCAGAAGAACGCCGATGTGCGCCGATCTGCGACTGCGAGGCCCAATCGCTTCAGTTTGTCGCTTTGAACCTGGGGATCAGACCGGGCGTGTCGTAGGCGCCGGACCCGCTCCTGAGCGGGACCGTCCTTGGGGAAGGATGCCAGCTCGCGGTTCGTACAACTGGGAACGAATTATACCCCGGGACCCATCGATTGCGCTAGTGGCCGAGGCGTTCCTTCCCTTCTCGAGTCGAGGAGGCGATATTAAAGAACCGAGCGCAGGAAACCAGCGCCAGCGGCCAGGGACCTGGGGCAACGCCCGAGGTCCTTTTTTCTTGAGAGGAGTACCTGATGGACGCCAGCATCGAATACAACGGCTACGTGATCAAGCCTGCGACCAGACGGCGCGGTACGCCACCGGCATGGACGCTCGAGGTGCACATCACTCCCGCCGGCCGGCGCCTGGGCACGAGACGCTGTCGCGCGGGCAACACCTACGCCAGCCAGGAGGTGGCGGTGGCCCGTTGCCTCGAATTCGGGCGGCGCATCGTGGACGGCAAGATCCAGCCGCGACCCAAAGCAGAGCCCACCCCGTAACACCCGCGGGCGCCGGCCCGCGACCCGCCCGCTGGGTTACGGCCGCGTTGGCCGGGCCGTCTGTGGAGTAGGTGCCTCCCCCGACTCCAGCCCCCAGGAGGAAGCCGTGCGACTCAGCATGATTCGGTTTCTGGCCCTGCCGATCGCCCTCTTGCCCTCTGCGCTCCAAGGCCAAGGGACCAGCACCGCCAACGTCGCCCTGCGCGGCGTGACCGCCCTCATGGTCGTGGCGGACAGCTTGCCCGAGGGGGCCGCCAGGGCGGGACTGTACGCATCGCAGCTCCGGACCGACGTCGAGCTGCGCCTGCGCGAGGCCGGACTCACGATCCTCGCGCCCTCATCGGCCCCCGGCAGCCCGGCCCTTTACCTGCAGGCGGCGCTCACCGGTGGGGAAAGCGGCCTCATCGCCTACAGCGCGCACATGACGTTCGGCGAGGCGGTGCGGCTGGTTCGCGTTCCCACGGTTCTCACCTTCGGGACCACGTGGGAAGGCCCCCGCGTGCTCGGGTACGCCAGCACCGAACAGGTGGCGGAGCAGGTGCGTAAAGCGGTGAACGGCCAGGTGAGCGCGTTTCTCAACGCCTGGCTCGCAGCCAATCCGCGGGACTAGAGCCGCAACCGACCTTCAGGAGCGCATTCACCGGCCGTACTCACGGCGCCTCGCTGAGTGAGCGCCACACGCGGCTGCTGAGCGCCACCGACCTCGGCAGCCTTCGCGATACCGGGGGCGGGCGCATATGTTTTAGTGGCTATGACGGCGCTGCTGCTTCCCGGGCACGATCTGATCCACGACGGGATTGCCGATCTCGCGCGCGGCGTTGAATCCGTCTCCGCACTACTGGTCTCCATCGGCGCGCCGCGCCTTCGGCGCGCTGGGCTTTCGATGTCCCCCCCTCTGCCCGCGCCGGAACACCGGCTCTACACCGTGCTGTCCCGCGCGGACCCTGCGACTGCGCACTCGCGCTACAACGCGCTGATCCGCCGGCTGGTGAGCTTCGAGCGGGCGCTCGAGTGCGCCAGCTAGCCGACGCCGGGCGGATCCGGCGGTTTATGGAGGCGCTGGGGGCCGCCGGGAACGCTCCCGCGCAGGTGTACTTCACCGGCGGCGCCACGGCGGTGCTGCTGGGCTGGCGCGCCAGCACCATTGACGTGGACGTGAAGCTGGTCCCCGACCACGACGCGCTGTTGCGCGCCCTCCCCGTCCTCAAAGAGCAACTTCAGCTCAACGTGGAACTGGCTTCGCCGGCGGACTTCATCCCGGTTCCACCGGGCTGGGAAGATCGGAGCCGCTTCGTGGCGGACGCAGGCCCCTTGAGCTTTTACCATTTCGATCTCTACGCGCAGGCGCTGGCCAAGGTGGAACGCGGACACGCTCAGGACCTCGGCGACGTGCGGGAACTCATCGCCCGCGGTCTCGTCGAGCCACGACGGGCGATCGAGTACTTCCATCGGATCGAGGCGGACCTCTACCGCTACCCTGCGATCCATGGTCCCTCGTTCCGCCGCGCCGTAGAAGAGGCTTTCCGATGATGGCAATGGCAGGAGGTCCGCCGCCGGGCGTCGGCTGACCTCCCCCGAAGGCCGATCTTCCGGGCTCCACCCAGCTACGGCCTCGTAACGCTGAGCCCGGCGACCGTGCCCTCCGTGTTGTGCGCGAAGCGAATCCCGTACACGCCGTCCGTGGACTTGAGTTTCCCCGCGGTCACCAGCTCGGCCTTGGGGTAGCTGGCGACGACCGTGCCGTTGATGGCGCACGAGACCTGGTCGCCCTTCACCGACACCGCGATCTCCTGGGTCACCGGTTGGCCCGCTCCCGCCGCCTTGTGCACGGCGTCGTGCGGCGTGGGACGGCGGCCGCCCATCTGAAACGGCTCGGGACCGAATCCGCGCACGATGAACGTGCCGCTGCCGTAGGCGGCGCAATAGAGATAGCTCTGCGTGTCGGTTCCCAGGTCGTTGCCGGCGATGACGATCCCGTAGGGGTGCGGGTGGTTCATCAGGTTCATGTACTTGGGCTCGGTGAACGTCGCCTTGACCGTGTAGTCACCGCTCGCGGTGTTGGCCGGATTCCAGTAGGTCGTCGCGGGGCCGGTCGTGACCTGAAGGACATCGCCCTCTTGGGCGAGTTTCGCGTTGTCCAGCGTCATCCCTGCCGCCGCTTCATTGGCGTCAATGACGCCCTTCCAGCCCGAAACCGAGATACCGCCCCCGGCCACGGGGCGAGCGGGGTCTCCCTGGGCGGCGCCGGCCCGGGGAACGCAGAGGATGGCGGCCAGGACCAGCGCGGAACCATAGCTGCGGAACATGAGGGACCTCTTGAAAGAAAGGTGGTTAAACAACATTACGTCGATTCAGGCATCCGCGCGAGCCACTTCAGCCGGATTGGGTACCGACCAGTGCGCACCGCCTCGAATCCCTTGGTTGCGGCTGCGGGCAGAATTGCCGGTGCACACGAACAGGACCCGCAGCGGACCGTTCACCGGCCCCCCGTTCTGAGATGGTCACCGAAGTCGCTCGGCAGACCGCTGGTGGCAATGCCGCTCACGGCCTTCTCCAGATCGTACTCCACCCGCACGAACTCCACCCTGACATCGCCGTCCCGGATCTCCAGCATCACGTAGCACGCCCGCCAGTCCCCGTCCTTGGGCCGCCCCACGCTTCCGGTGTTGACGAAGCGGATGCCCGCTACGACTCGGTGCCAGGGCCGGTGGGTGTGCCCGAACGCGATGACGTCGCCGGGCTTGGCGCCGGCCACCTGCGCCATCTGGAGGCAGAACGCATCGGGGCGGTCTTCGGTCCAGTAGAGCGTGTTGAGGGTCGGCGTGCCGTGGACCAAGATGACGGAGGGCTTCGCCACGTGACCGCCCAGCGGGCGGAGGTCGAGCCGGAAAGGTAGGCTCGCCAGATATGCCTTAGTGCCGGGCCGAACGTGTTCGCGCGTCCACTGGTAACTGATGTGCGACAGCTCTTCCTGGCGGGGATCCTCATACTTGCAGCCGCAGTGTTTGTAGTCCGTGGCCACCGTCGAGTCGTAGTTCCCGGCCACCCCCACGATCCTGAACCCGCGCAGCAGCTCGACCGTCTCGTTGGGCCACGGCGCATAGCCCACCAGGTCCCCCAGGTGATACGTCGCGGTGACGTTGCGCCGTTGCCCAACGTGGTGCAGCACCCCCTCCAGCGCCGGCAGGTTGGCATGGATATCGGAGATCAGCGCGTACCGCATGGGTGCCCCAGGTCAGCAGGGGGTCTTACGCCGGGCCAGCACCCGCCGCTGAGCCGCCCGACGCTCTCGCTCGAGCGCGCCCAGCCCCGTGAAGCACAATCGCACACAATGGATCAGGCTTTGGTGCACCGCGTTCTGGGGCTCGGCCAGCTGATAGTGCGCGAACCTCAGATCCCATGTCACAGACGCACAGCTCGCCGGCGGTAAGCAGGTTGAGGATGCGGAGGCGGGTGCGATCGGCGAACGCCCTGAACAGGGTATCGAGCCCCCGCGCAACGGGAACAGCGGACGGCACAACGGGCATGGGGATGCTCTTATTCGGATGAGCGAATATAATACGCCTGCACGCATGCATGCGGCAACCCGGCGGGACGGCTGCCCCGAAGAGAAGGAGGAGCCCGCGGATGAATGACACCGGCAAACGTATGGGTGTCTTCGAGCGCTACCTGAGCGTTTGGGTGGCGGTCAGCATGGTCCTGGGCGTGGTCGTCGGAAGGGCTTTGCCGGGAGTTGCGGGCCTTCTGCGCGGGATGGAGTTCGGCCAGGGCAGTCAGATCAATATTCCGATCGCCGCGCTGATATGGCTGATGATCTACCCGATGATGCTCAAGGTGGACTTCGCCTCGATCAAGCACGTCGGCACGCGGCCCGCCGGGCTGTTCGTCACCTTGTTCGTCAACTGGCTGGTCAAGCCGTTCTCGATGGCCTTCTTCGGATGGCTCTTCTTCCGGTATGGGTTCGCGCCGTGGATCGGCGCCCAGCTGGCCAGCGAGTACATCGCGGGCGTCATCATCCTGGCGGCGGCGCCCTGCACCGCCATGGTGTTCGTGTGGTCCTACCTGGCCGATGGCGATCCTGCTTACACCCTGGTCCAGGTCTCGATCAACGACCTCATCATGCTGGTCGCGTTCGCGCCGGTGGTGAAGCTCCTTGTCTCCGGCGCCTCGGGCCTCGAGGTGCCCTTCCGGGTGCTGCTCTATTCGGTCGCCATCTTCGTGGTCATTCCGCTGGCCGCTGGCTCGGTGAGCCGCCGCCTCCTGGTGCGGCGCCGCGGAGTCCAGTGGTTCGACACCCGGTTCGTCCCGACGTTCGCGCCGATCACGGTGCTTGCCCTGCTGGCAACGCTGGTCATGATCTTCGCCTTCCAAGCCGAAAACATCACCAGCCGCTGGTTCCACGTGCTGTTGATCGCCGTGCCGATCCTCATTCAAGTCTACTTCAACTCGTCGCTCACCTACGGGCTGATGCGACTGTTCCGGGTTGACTACGCCGTGGCGGCGCCCGGCGCGCTGATCGGGGCGTCCAACTTCTTCGAGCTGGCCGTGGCCACGGCCATTGCGCTGTACGGGCCGGGGTCCGGCGCCGCCCTCGCCACAGTCGTGGGCGTGCTGGTGGAGGTACCGGTGATGCTATCGGTGTGTCGCGTCTGCGTGGCTACCCGACACTGGTTCCCGCCGGCCCCGGCCGCGCCCGCGCCTTCGTGAGAATGCTGGCCAATTCCCGAACGCCCGGCACGCGACCCTGAAGGACCAGCTTGCCATCAATGGCGAGTGCGGGGGTCCGCAAGACGCCAGCCTGTGTCATGGACCCGATATCCTCCACCTTCTCGACCTCCGCGGCCTCGCCCAACGCGGCCAGCGCTTCGCGGGTGGACGCTTCGAGCTGCCGGCAGCGGTTGCACCCCGGACCGTAGACCTGGATTTTCATCTCAGGCTCTCCCTCGTTATGTCATCCCCACACGGCTCCGTACAGCATTCCCGTCATGGTCGCCATCAGCACGACCAACCCCCCGAACGCCAGCGTCTTCTTCGTGCCCATGATGCTTCGGATCACCAGCATGTTGGGCAGGGACAGCGCGGGTCCGGCGAGCAGGAGCGCCAGCGCCGGTCCCTTCCCCATGCCGCTGCCCAGGAGTCCCTGGACGATGGGCACCTCGGTCAGCGTGGCGAAATACATCAGCGCGCCAGCGACCGACGCGAACAGGTTCGCGAACAGCGAGTTTCCGCCCACCGCGGCCGCGATCCACGTTGACGGGATGATCCCCTCGCGACCCGGACGTCCGAGCAGCAGGCCCGCCGCGAGCACGCCGAGGAACAGCAGCGGCAGGATCTGTTTAGCGAACCCCCAGGAGGCCTCGAACCACTCGTGCAGCTCGCCGTCGTCCGTGGCGGTGGCTACCGACAGACCGACGACGCCCGCCGTGAACGGCACCAGGGGCGCCGCGGGGAATCCAAACCCCGCGCCCGCGACCGCCAAGCCGGGCATCAGCACCCGCCGCCAGCCAGCCTGGAACCAGACGAGCAACACGCCGCCAAGCAGGAAGGCGGCGAGCAGGGTCAGGTACCACTTGACCGAATAGATCGCGTACCAGGTTCCCGTCGGAGCGGCCGGCGCGCCCCAGTTGGCGAACACCAGAATCGCGATCATGGCCGCGAAGAACATCGCGTTCTGCCACAGCGGGCGGACGACCTCCGGTTCCGGCAGGTTCGCCTGGGCCTCGGCCTTGGCCCTCTCCTCCCGTCGGAACAGCAGGTGCATCAACAGGCCAATCACCACGCTGAACCCAACGGCGCCGACCGCGCGTGCGACGCCCAGCTCGAAGCCGAGCACCCGGGCTGTGAGGATGATCGCGAGCACGTTGATGGCGGGGCCCGAGTACAAGAACGCGGTGGCGGGCCCCAGGCCCGCACCGCGCTGGTAAATGCCGGCAAACAGCGGCAGCACGGTGCAGGAGCAGACGGCCAGGATGGTCCCGGAAACCGAGGCGACGCCATACGCGAGCGCCTTCTTGGCGCGGGCGCCGAGGTACTTCATCACCGCAGCTTGACTCACGAAAACGCCAACCGCTCCCGCGATGAAGAACGCCGGCACCAGGCAGAGTAGCACGTGCTCGCGGGCGTACCAGCGCACCAGGGCCAGGGACTCCACGACCGGCCCCGGCAGGGTTAGGGCCGCGGCGAGGCGATCGACCGGGAGATAGAAGCTCGCGAGGAAACCTCCCGTAACGAGCAACAGCGCCTTCCATTCATGTTTCCAGAACATCGGGTATCCTCCGCGTCCGCAGATCCCTACCGCGCGTAGCGAGCTACCGGGCAGCTGCGAGCTGTTCTCGTGCCGTCGCCTCGAGCACGCCTTCGACGCAGGCATACCAGTTCAGCACGCACGGGACGCGCAGCGAGTAAAAGACCTGGTTGCCGCGCTTGTCGTCTCGGACGATGCCGGCGTACTTGAGCACGGACAGGTGCTTGGACACCGTGGACACATCGGCACCAACCAGCGCGGTCAGCTCGCAGACGCAGGCTTCGCCCTTGGCAAGTTGGTCAACCAGAAACAACCGCGTGGGATGCGCCAGCGCCTTCATCACCAGCGCTCGGCGTTGGTAGCGGGTGCGGTCCTTGGCGTCCACTGGGCCTCCTAGGGTGGTTGGCAAAATGACCAAATAGCCCTGAAGGAATCGTGAACGGCATGTGAAAGGGCGCGAAGCCCGCAGCCTCGCGCCCTTGTCATTCGCGCCTAAGATAGGGACCCAGCGATCACACGATCCGCTGTCGCACCGGATCCCAGCCTACACGCCGCCCCGTGAGATACGCCGCGGTCGCCATGTGGCAGGTGATGGCCTCCTCGTACCCACGGTCGATGTTGCAGCTCGTCTCTCCGCCGTCCCGGATGGCGGTGAGCCACTCTTTGATGTGGAGGTGATACGCGCTCACCCGCTGGCCGCCCCGATAGGTCCACAGGAGCCCGCGGCTCACGAAGTACTCTTCCGTGGCGGACGTCACGGCATCGAGGCCCTTGTAGCCCGGCCGGTAGGTGAACAATGGCAGCGAAGGCTCAATGACCTTGCGCTCGAGCTTCTCTTTGTAGCGGGTGGAGCTGGGATCGGCCATGACCGTGACCCCGGTGCCTACCTGCATGGACGCATCGTGGCCCATGAACACCATGCCGCGATTGCGTCCGTTGGCCAGCGTCGCGCTGTAGACCAGCGTGAGATCCCGCTCGGGGTACTCCAGCGCCACCTGAAAGACATCGGGGACGTCACGTCCATCCTTGAAGAAGTAGATCCCTCCCGACGCCACCGCCGACTTCGGAATGCCCACGCCGAGGATCTGATTTACGCCGTCGTACTCGTGTGACAGCAGGTCGCCGGACAGACCGGTCCCGTAGTCGTACCAGCACCGCCACCGGAAGAACCGCTCCAGGTTGAACGGCACCTTGTGCGGCGCCGGCTCCTGGAAATGCTCCCAATCAATGGTCTGCGGATTCCCTTCCTTGTGGATGTCCCACACCCAGGCGCCCCAGGGATCGTTCCGGTTGGTGGTGGTTTCCACCAGCGTCACGGGCCCCAGAATGCCGGCGTCCACCACCTCCTTGGCCTTCATGTGGGATTCCGCCTGGCGGTTCTGATGGCCTAGCTGGAACACGACGCCCGGCGCCGCCCGCAGCGCGCTGCGCAGCGCGATGGCCTCGTCCACGGTGCGGGTCATGCACTTTTCCAAGTAGACGTGCTTTCCGGCTGCCGCGGCGGCGATCGCCATCTGGGAATGCCAGTGATCCGGCGTGGCGATGATGACGGCGTCCACGTCGGGGCTGGCGAGCAGGTCGGCGTACCGCCGGTAGATCTTGGCGCCCGCCAGGGGACGGGTGCCGCCACCCGGCCGCGTGTCGTTCTTTGAGGCCGCCACGCCGCGCTCCGCGCGCACGGTGAACGTGTCGCACACCGCAACGAGGTCCACGTTCAAGTCTTCCTGGGCCAGAAAATCGCGGAGCTGGGTGTCACGGGGGTTCTCCGTGTGGGCCTTGGTGGCATCAGCAATCCAATCGGGATGCGCGAAGCCCGCATGCCGTACCAGGGCCTCTCCCTCCCCGCCATTGCCAATGATTCCCAGGCGAATCCGCCGGCTCGGCGGCCGGGAGATCGCCGAGGGAATCACCGCGGCTCCGCTCTCGCTCACCTTGAGCTCGGCCATGATGGCGGCGCGCCGCGCGTTGTCCCGCGCCTGCTTCCTGAGGATCGCGTAGGCCAGCACGCCCACGACCGGTAGGCTCGCGAGGACCTGGAGCAAGTCGCGTCGCGTCAGGCCGGTGCCGGTGGGCGCGGCGGTCTCTGCGGCCTCGGCGGTGGCAGCGCGTCTGCCGAGCCAGCGCCGGAGCCAGCGGTCTAACCCCACCTGCTGAGCCGTGGGAAACACCAGCAACACCACCAGCGCGGCCAGCTCCACCAGCGTCTTGTTGACGATCAGGTAGCTGCCTTCGGACGGCCCGGCCGAGACAGCGGCCGCGAACGGCGGATCCACGACGTAGTAGAGAGCCAACAGCGCAATGCCGAAGCTCGTCGCGGTCCGCGTGAACGCGCCGAACAGAAGGCCCAGCCCAATCAGGATCAGTCCCCAGACGTTGAGAAAGTCCACCACGTTCAGAGCGCCCGGGCTGGCGGCGAGCGATTGGAACCAGCCCTGGAACAGCCAGTGCGCCCGGGCGAGGTAGTCGGCCGAGGTCCAGTACGGGTTCACCAGCTTGGCGACACCCTCGTAGATGAAGTGCCAGCCCACCAGCCATCGTAAGGCGACGAGGCCGATCATCTGGTAGCGCGGATACGTGCGGCCAGCCACTCCGGCGGCCGGTGACAGGGTCTCGGTCATGCGATGCCCTCCTCCTGGTTCCTGCTGAGCCAACGCCAGCGACGCGATGGGCGTTGGACGCCGTCCTCCGTGACGATGAGCCCGGCGCAATCCGAGAGCGTCTCGAGTAGCCTCATGCCGGCTTCCGGCCCGAGCACGAACACGGTGGTCGCGAGCGCGTCCGCGGCCAGCGAGGTCGGGGCCCAGACCGAGACGCTCCACGCCACATTCGCTGAATGCCCGGAGGCCGGGTTGATGATGTGATGGAACAATCGCTCCGAATCGTAGAACCGCTCGTAGCCGCCCGAGGTAGCGACCGCGCCGTCTCTGAGCTCGATGGCGCCCGGCAGCACGCCGCCGGAAGACGGGTCGCGCACGCCCACGGTCCACGGGCGGTGGCCCTCCTTGTGACCGGCGGCCCGGACATCGCCGCCGGCGTTGATCAAGAACCGGCGGACCCCGTGGCAGGTCAAGACGTCGGCCATGCGGTCGACGATGTCGCCCTTGGCGATGCCATCGAGCGTGACGCCCATGCCGGGCCGGGAGAATCGAATCGCGCGACGCCCGACGGACAGATGACCGGCGCCGATGAGCGCCGCAACATCCCGCAGCTTTCACGGTGACGTCGAACGCCCCGCGGCTCAGCCCGTGGAAGTAGAGCGACCGCTCCAGCACGCGCACCAGCTCCGGCGGCGGCCCGGCGAGGCGGCCCGCGTCATTGAGCGTGCTGAGGGCGGAGTCCGGCTCGTGACGGCTGAAGATGGGGACCAGCCGATCCAGCTCGGCGAACGCGGCAGCGATGGCCGCCTCACAGCAGGCGGCGGACGCCGAGATCGCCGCGACCGACACGAGCGTCCCGAGTGAGGGACGGGTGCCGATCACCTGGAAGGCGTCGCGCGCCAACCGGACCTGTTCAAACGTCAGGCCGGGAGCGGTCGCTACCTGGAACCCGAGGTTCCGGAGGCGAGACAGGGGTTCAGCGGGTCTCACGCACTGGTACGGAACGTCCTGGTGGGTGAAGCTAGAGTGAAAACCGCCTGAGGACTAGTAGGTCCGGCTACCTCGCGGCGGCAAGAACGCCCAGCGTGCGATGCAGGAACGCAACGGTCCGATCCAGACTTCCAAACAAGGAGAGCGGGTTGTGACCCCCGCCTTCGTAGAGGTAGTACTCGAAGCCGGGCGCCCGCCCACCCGCCTGCTCCATGACCTCGACCAGGCGCACCGCCTGGCTCACGGGCACCGTGCTGTCCGCGGTGCCGTGGTGCACCTGCACCTGGGGCAGCCGGTCCACGAAGTACACCGGCGAGCGGCGGATCAACTCCGGCCGGACGTCCTGGACGGTGAGCTCGCCGCGTTTCAGGGGCTGGATGAACCGGGCGTCGAGGTCGGCCAGGCCCGGCAGGTTGCGGAGCATGCCGAGTAACGCTTCCGGCGCCGCGGCTGAATCCCACCACGCCGATGCGGCTGGGGTCCGCCTCGGGCGTGATCTCGCCGGCCACGTTGAGCAACGCCAGCGCATCGTCCACGTCCCAGTCCCAGGGGCTCGGCTCCCCTCCGGACCGATACTCGGCCCCCTGGAACGTGAGCGGCTCGGAGCGAAACGAGGGAACCACGAACACGAAATCATCCACGGCAGAGCCCAGGCCGAAGCCGAGCAACAGCAGGGCGTCGTCGATATCGACGCCGTCATCTCCCCCGTGTCCCAGGACCAGGAGCGGTAGGCTGGCGGGTGACGCTCGGGACGGCACGACCACTGCTCCATAGTGCCGCACGCCGCCCACCGTGTGGGCCACGACCCGGACGGTGACTTCCGTGCCGACGCCCACCGAAACCGTGTCGCTCCGGACCACCTCCACGTCTTGAGTCGAGACGTCGCGGCTGTCCCAATCGGCGCTCACCGCAGCAACCTCGGCGGACGTCGGGGGAGTGAAGAGCTCGGTGAGGTTGACCCCGGCGACGACCCGATCCGCGGGGCCGGAAGCGTCGGAACAGGCTGAGAGAGCGATCACCAGGGGCGCGCACCGCTTCAGCGCGCCCCAAGCATCTCGAACGGCCACTGATTGAGAGGTGATCAGGGAAGCAACCGGCTCAACGCGACGAGGGCTCCGGTAATGGTCAGCACGGATCCCACCCAGAACGCGAACGACCACTTCATGATGTCCGCGGTCCGCTGCTCGATCCTCATCTCGAGCCGGGCGAACCCCTTTTCCATGTCCCGCCGCAGGTCGGCCACACTAGCGTCGATCCGCGCTAGACCAGCCTGGAACTCCGTTCTGAGCCGCGTTTCGAGCTCGCCGAACCGGGCCTCGACTCGGTCAAAGCGCGCGTCGATCCGTGCGAACCGGGCATCCACCTGTGCGAACCGGGCCTCGATGCGCGCGTCGACCTCTGCGAACCGGGCGTCGATGCGCGAGAAGTTGAGCTCGTTGAGTTCCCGCCGCTAGGCGCGCTGGGCATCCATCCGGCTCATCCAGTCTACCATCTCGTTGCCCGCTTCAACTCCCAACGTCTGGTGGAGCCTATGGGACAGATTGGCGGTGATTGCCATGGGCGGAACCCTTCGTTAGAGTGCCGCCTAACCTGAAGCTATCGCCACCGCGAACTGTCATCAAATCTCGACCGGGCCGTGCCGAAATCACGCGAGACCTTCTCCGCTCACGCCCCAGCCTGCAACCGCCGAGCAGCCTCCTGCACTTGATCCATCACCCGCAGCAGATTCCCGCTCCACAGCTTCGCAATCTGTTCCTCGGTATACCCGCGCCGGACCAGCTCCAGGGTGACGTTCAACGTTTCGCTGGCGTCGTTCCAGCCGTCCACGCCCCCGCCGCCGTCGAAGTCGGAGCTGATCCCCACGTGGTCGATGCCGATCAGCTTCACGGCGTAGTCGATGTGATCCACGAAGTCCTTGACCGTGGCCCGGGGCGGCGGCGGGAACTTCTGGTCGACCTCCGCCATGCGGCGCTGAAACTCAGCCCGTCGCTCGGCGGACAGCCCGGTCAAGCCGCCACCACCACCACCACCCCCGCCGCCACCCCGCGCCGGCAGGCCGAACTCGGCCCGTAGCGCGGCGATGGCCTGGGCGCGCTCGGGTGACGGAGACAACGGCGTCTTGACGTAGGAGTTGAAGGCCACGATCTGCACCACG
>JACPAP010000066.1 GCA_016180765.1 Gemmatimonadota bacterium | reverse complement strand
CATGGCAACCCCGTTGCCTCGGTGTCGGAGTGTGTTGCGTCCCCCGGCGAGTGTGCCGACGGCGCCTGCTTTGCTCGGGATATCCAACCCATTTTCTCCGGTAACTGCGCGGTCTCGGGCTGCCACGCGGGTACGGCGCCGCAACAGGGTATGAATCTGAGCGCCGGGGTGGCCTACGCGAACATCGTGTGCGTCCAGGCGAACGAGCGACCGGGCATGATGCGGGTCAGGCCGCTCCAGCCCGACTCCAGTTATTTGGTCCACAAGATCCAGGGAACCCAGACGACCGTCGGCGGGTCCGGCGGGCAGATGCCGCTGGGCTTAACGCCGCTGTCCGGCCAGCAGATCTCCCTCATCCGCGCCTGGATCACCGAGGGCGCCAAGAACAACTGACCCATGCTTACCTCTACCATCGTCGCCGCAATCCTTGCCGCCGGAAGCGCGCACGCCGCTCCCGAGCCGTATCTGGCCGTCCGCACCGGGCTCCAATGCTCCGCCTGCCACGTCAACCGGAGCGGCGGGGGCGGCCGCTCGGCCTATGGCAGCGTCTACGCCCAGACCCAGCTGGCGATGCGCACCGGGACGGTGCGCAACCGCGCGCTGAACGACTTTCTCGCGCTCGGCTGGGACGTGCGGGCGCTCGGGTCCGCCACCGTCGAGGATTACGCGCAGGGCTCGCCCCGCACGGCCATCGAGTTGGGCGAGGCCAACGTCTACCTCGAGGCGCGGATGATCGAGCGCAAACTGGCGCTCTACCTGGACCAGACGCTGGGTCCCGGGCCGTCGGGGGCGCGGGAGGCCTTCGCGCTGATCGAGGGACTGCCGCTCAACGGCTATGCCAAGGCCGGAAAGTTTCTGCTGCCCTACGGACTCCGGCTCCAAGACGACGCCGAGTTCATCCGGTCCCAGACCGGCTTTTCGTACCAGACGCCGGATCAGGGGATCGAGGTGGGGTTCGAGCCCGGCGTGCTGTCGTTCTTCATCGCCCTGAGCAACGGCACCGCCGGGGCCGCCGAGGACAACAACGGCAAGCAGTTCACCTCCACGCTGGCGATCGTGAAGCGGCGGTTCCGGCTGGGCGGGTCCGCCTCGCGGAACGAGGGCAATGGCCTAGCCCGCCGCGACGGGTTCGGCGGGTTCGCCGGCTTCGCCGTGGGCCCGCTCTCGGTGCTGGGCGAGGTGGACCAGATCGCCGAGCGGGTGCAATCGGGTGCCGAGCTGCGGCAACTGGCGGGGTACGTCGAGGGCGACTTCCTCGCTGCCAGAGGCGTCAACGCCAAGGTGACGTACGGGTACTTCGACAAGAACCTGGACGTCGCGGAAGATCAGCGGGTGCGCCTGCGATTCGGCCTGGAGGTCTTCCCGGTGGGATTCCTGCGGGCAGCGGCGTTCTATACTGCGGACCTCTGGATTCCGCAAGCCAGGGCGCCGGACCTTGTGAGCCTGGAGTTCCACCTGCATTTCTAGTCCCCTCGTAGCTTCACCGCGGAGATCGCAGAGCCCGCAGAGGGTGATGACTCTGCGTTCTCCGCGGTGAATTCTCGTCGTCGTTGCGCCCCGGCGATTGCGTGGCATTTTACCACGCAACGGAGGCTGGGACGATCGTAACGCGACAACGATGGCTGTGGCTCGCCTCAGTGGCGTTAGGACTCCTGGTCCTGGGGTTCGGATTCCGCTGGCGTGCCGCTGATCTCCGGGCCGACGCGCTGCGGCGCTGGGAGACCAATCTCGGCGTCGTGGCCGATGCCGCGAAGCTGGCCGTTACCAAGTGGGCCGAGGAGCGTCTGGCGGACGGCCGCGTCGTGGCGGCCTACGCCGCGACGGTCCCCGAGCTGGTCTCGGCCGCGGCGACCCCGTCAGGACTGTCCCGTTCCCGCGCCGTCGAGCGTCTGCAGCGTCATTTGGCCTTTATTCACGAGGCGTACGGGTACTCCAACGAGTGGGTGGTGGACGACGTGGGGCGCGTGGCGGTGCAGCTGCCAGGCGGGCCGGGGCTCACGTCTCCTGAGGTCGCTCTTGCCATCCGGGTCACAAGGGACGGCCGTCCGCGCTTCGCCGAGCCGTTCCTCCATGCCGACAGCAGCGTCACCGTCTCCCTCGCCGTTCCGGTGCAGGGGGCAGCGCCGCATCCGCTGGGGGCCGTGGTGATCCGGGTCGATCCCACGACGTCGTTGTTCCCGCTGCTCCAGGGGAGGCAGCGCGTCGGCACGACCGCCGACGTTCGGATCCTGGTGCGGGTGGGCGATGACGCCGCCCTGCTCAACCCGGTGAATGGCTCGGGGGTCCGCCCGCTCACGCTTCGCACGCCGTGGGCCAACGTGTCCGCGGTGTCCAAGCTGGCGATCGGCGGCGTCGAGACGTTCGGCGCGTTCGTCAATTCCGCCGGCGTACCCATCCTCGTGGCCACCCGGCACATCGAGCCCACCGGCTGGGGGCTGATCAGCCGGGTCGAGCAGAGCGAAGCGTTCGCGGTTTACCGGGACCGGCTGCAGACCGAGATGTTGCTCGTCGTCACACTGCTCGGCGCGTTCGTGCTCGGCTTCGTCGCCATCGCCCGTACCGCGCGGCTGGCTCACTGGCGGGATCGGATCCGGACGGCCGCCGCGCTGGAGGCGAGCGAGGGACGGTATCGCCAGCTGGTGGAGTCGAGCCTGGGGTTGATCTGCACCCATGACTTGAACGGCGTGGTCCTCTCCCTGAACCCGGCGGCCGCACGGGCCCTCGGCCTGGCGAGTCCCATCGCGGCGGTGGGGAGGCGACTGGACGAGTTTGTGGCCCCCGCCGTGCGGCCGCTGTTCGGCGATTACCTGGCGCGGATTCAGGGCAACGGGATGGACGCCGGCATTATGCGCGTGGTGACCACGGCCGGCGAGGAGCGCACCTGGGAGTACCGCAACACCGTGGTGCGCGAACCCGGCCGCGAACCCTACGTGCTGAGCCACGCGCGGGACGTCACCGAGCGACAAACGGCGGAAGAGGCCTTGCGCCGCTCGGAGCGGAGCTACCGGACGCTGGTCGAGCGGGCGACCTACGGCATCTACCGGTCCACCCTGGACGGGCGACTGCTCGCCGTCAACCCCGCGTTGGTCCGCATGCTGGGGTACGACTCCGAAGCGGAGCTCCTCGACGTAGACCTGGCACGCGACGTCTACCAGGATCCGGACCAGCGTCGCCGGTTGATCGAGACGCACGGCAACGCGCCCTACGTGGAAGGCATCGAGGCGGATTGGAAGCGGAAGGACGGCCGCCCGCTGCGGGTCCGGCTGAGCGGAACCGCCGTGCGCAACGACACGGGGGCGGTGGAAGCGTTCGAGATGATCGTGGAGGACGTCACCGAGCGGCACACCCTCGAGGCGCAGCTGCGCCAGGCCCAGAAGATGGAGGCCGTGGGGCAGTTGACCGGCGGCATCGCGCACGACTTCAACAACCTGTTGACGGTGATCCTCGCGAACGCCGATCTGATCGCCAAGTCCTTGCCTCCCGAAGCCGCCGAGTGGCGTGCCGACGTCGAGGACCTCCAGGGCGCGGCGCGCCGTGGTGCCGCCATGGTCCGGAAGCTGCTGGCGTTCAGCCGCCGCGAGGAGCTGCGCCTGCGGCCCGTGGATCTGCCCAAGGTGGTGGCGGATCTCACCGGCATGCTGCGGCGGCTGGTGCCCGAGCACCTCACCCTCGAAACCCGTGCGTCGGAGTCCGTGGCCCCGGTGCTGGTGGACCCGGGCACCGTGGAGCAAATCCTCTTGAACCTGGTCACCAACGCGCGGGACGCCATGCCGTCCGGCGGCGTGCTCACGATCACGATTGCCGAGGCCGTGATTGACGAGACCTACCTGTCATCGCACGGCTGGGGTGAGCCGGGCGCGTACGTGCGCCTCGCGGTCACCGACACCGGGATCGGGATGGACCAGGCGACGCTGGCGCACGTCTTCGAGCCGTTCTTCACCACCAAGCCGCCCGGCATTGGGACCGGCCTCGGCATGGCGATGGTCTACGGCCTGGTGAAGCAACAGCGGGGATTCGTGGATGTACGGAGCCGCCCGGGTGAGGGAACCACCGTGGAGGTTTACCTGCCGGTGGCCACGCGCCCGGCGCGAGCCACCCCCGCCGGCGCCACGGCCGACCTGCCGGGTGGCAGCGAGACCATCCTGCTGGTGGAAGACGAAGAGGCAATTCGCCGATCGGCGAGCCGGATCCTGCGCCGGTTCGGTTACCAGGTGCTGCTGGCGGCGGACGGTGAGGAGGCCCTGGCGCTGTATCGGCGGCACCGGGCGGACATCCGTCTCGTGATCTCGGATGTGGTCATGCCCCGGCTGGGCGGCACCCAGCTGTACCAGGAGCTCCATCGCGATCCGGACCCTCCCAAGTTCATCTTCACCAGCGGCTACGCCGCGCGGGACGTGGGCGATCGGGTGGTGCTGGACCGGGCGGGCCCGCTGCTCCAGAAGCCCTGGAACGTGGATGAGCTGCTGCGGCGGGTGCGGGAGGCGCTGGAAGGCAGGTAGCTCGTCTCTCGGCGATCAGTCAGCAGACTGCTGGCAGGGAACGGGCAATGTACAGCGTGCAACGTGCAAGGGGATTTCGCCTGCCCGCGCCGCGCTCCGTTGCACGATGCACGTTGCACGTTAGTGACTATCTTGAGTGATCGTAGCATCGCGAGGAATCCCGTCCCATGAACGGCAACATCCAGATCCCCATTCCCGTCAACGAGCCGGTGCGCTCGTATGCCCCAGGAACGCCGGAGCGGCGCGCCCTCAAGGCCCGCCTCGCGGAGCTGGCGGCCGAGCCCATCGAGATTCCGCTGATCATCGGCGGCAAGGAGGTGCGGACCGGAAACACCTGCGACGCCGTCATGCCGCACAATCACGGCCACGTGCTGGGCACCTGGCACAAGGCTGGCAAGGACGAGGTCACCGAGGCGATTGGCGCGGCCGCTCAGGCCCACCGGGAGTGGGCGGCCTGGTCGTTCGAAGATCGGGCCGCGGTGCTGCTCAAGGCAGCCGAGCTGCTGGCGACGTCCTGGCGCTCCACCATCAACGGCGCCACGATGCTGTGCCAGAGCAAGACGGCCTTCCAGGCGGAGATCGACAGCGCCTGCGAGCTGATCGACTTCTACCGGTTCAACGCGCACTACGCCGAGCGGCTCTACGAGGACCAGCCGCTCTCGGTGGGCGGGGCCTGGAACCGGTTGGACTACCGGCCGCTCGAAGGGTTCGTGTACGCCGTGACGCCGTTCAACTTCACCTCCATCGCCGGCAACCTCCCCACCGCGCCGGCCCTCATGGGGAACACGGTCATCTGGAAGCCGGCCAGCGTCACCGCGTACACCGGCTACCACCTCATGCGCCTGCTCCAAGCCGCAGGCCTGCCGCCCGGGGTCATCAACTTCGTGCCTGGGGACGCGGCGGCGGTGAGCCAGGTGGCGCTCAACCACCCCAGCCTGGCGGGCATCCACTTCACCGGCTCCACCGAGGTCTTCCAGACGATGTGGCGGACCGTGGGCGAGAACATCCAGCGCTATCACGGATACCCTCGGCTGGTGGGCGAAACCGGCGGCAAGGATTTCATCGTGGCGCACGCCAGCGCGGATCCCGCCGCGCTGGTCACGGCCATCGTGCGGGGCGGCTTCGAGTATCAGGGGCAGAAGTGCAGCGCCGTCTCGCGCGTGTACCTGCCGGATTCGCTCTGGCGCACCGTCCAGGACGATCTCCTGGGCCAGGCCTCCGGCATCGCCATGGGGGACGTGGCCGACTTCCGGAACTTCATGGGCGCCGTCATCGATCGCGGGGCGTACAACAAGATCACGGCCTACCTCGAAGAGGCGCGGCGCTCGTCGGACGCGTCCATCCTGGTGGGTGGCGCGGCAGACGATGCCACCGGGTACTTCATCCGGCCTACCATCATTGAAGCGAAGCGGCCGGACTACCGTACCATGTGCGAGGAGATCTTCGGTCCGGTGGTGACGCTGTACGTCTACCCGGAGCGCCAGTGGACCGAGACCCTGAAACTGGTGGATACGACCTCGCCCTACGCCCTCACCGGCGCGGTGTTCGCCACCGACCGCCGGGCGCTGCGGGAGGCCGACGGGGCGCTTCGGTTTGCGGCGGGGAACTACTACGTCAACGACAAGCCCACCGGCGCCGTGGTGGGGCAGCAGCCGTTCGGCGGCGCCAGGGCCAGCGGGACCAACGACAAGGCCGGCTCCATGCTCAACCTGCTGCGCTGGGTGTCGGCCCGGACCATCAAGGAGAACTTCGCCCCACCCACGGAGTACCGGTATCCCTTCATGATTGAGGAGTAGGGGCTTGCGGGGCGGGGTGGCATCGCCGTGATTTGGTGCTGCCCATGACGGTCCTCGCCCTCCCGCGCACCACCGCGGCCGACTTCCTCGCCCTCGGTAAGCCGCGCATTGTCGCATTGATCGTGATCACCGTCGTGGCCGGTTTCTTGGTGGCGCCGGCCCCCGGCCCCGGCGCCGTGGCGCTGTTGCACGCGGTGATCGGGACCACCCTGGTGGCGGCTGGGACCAACGCCCTGAACCAGCTGTTCGAGCGGGACGTCGACGCCCTGATGCGCCGAACCGAGCGCCGCCCGCTGGCGGCCGGCCGCCTGAGTGCCCTCGCCGGAGCCGGGTTCGGATGGAGCGCGGGTGCGGGCGGTATCGCCTGGCTCGCAGTGTTCACCAACCAGACGACCGCGGCCCTCGCGGCGCTCACGCTCCTCTCCTATGTCTTCCTCTACACCCCGCTCAAACGCAAGAGCACCCTGGCCACCCTGATCGGGGCGGTCCCGGGTGCCTTGCCGATCGTGGGGGGCTGGACTGCCGGCGGCGGAGAGCTGGGGCCGGGGGCATGGGTCCTGTTCTGGATCATGTTTCTGTGGCAGTTGCCGCACTTCCTCGCCCTCTCCTGGATCTACCGGGAGGACTACCGGCGGGCGGGGCTCCGCATGCTCAGCGTGACGGACGGCGATGGCAGCGAGACCTTCCGGCAAGCCTCGCTCTACGCGATGGCGCTGGTTCCCGTCAGTTTGGTGCCCACGCTGCTCGGCCTTTCGGGAGCGACCTACTTCGTGGGTGCGCTCGTGCTTTCGGGCTGGCTGGTCGGGGTGAGCCTGAGTGCGGCGCGGGCCCGCTCGCCCAAGAGCGCGGGCCGGCTGTTTGCGGCGTCCAACCTCTATCTGCCGGTTCTCTTGCTGTTGATGGTGCTGAATCGCACCTGAGCGGCAGGGGTGGCAGAAGAGGGTGGCGACGCAGTTTCCTCTGCCGCTCCTGCCGCTTCTCCCGCTTCCGCCGCCCTCACTGTGACATCTGCACTTGACGGAAACCCCTCGCTGTATGACCTTCGTCGGCCATGTGCTTGCAAGATAGAGGCTTAGGCGCCCGATGGGCGGCCTGGTCCTGGGCTGTGAGCCTGATGCTGCTCAGCACGGGATGTGAGCCCACGAGCATCACCGAGGCCCGCAATCAGCTGGGCCGCGGTCCGCTGCGGATCGTCCAGTTCACCATCCCCGTCGCGCAGGATACCGTGACCGCGGGCCAGTTCCTGTGCCCGTCGTCGTCCACGGCG
>JACPAP010000065.1 GCA_016180765.1 Gemmatimonadota bacterium | reverse complement strand
GTTCCCCACGTCGTTACATCGCACCCGGGAGCACCCGTGTTCGGTCCCAAACGACACTGCGTCGTGGTCGTCGGCGCCCAGTGGGGCGACGAGGGCAAGGGCAAGATCGTGGACGTCCTGGCCGAGGGGGCGGACGTGGTGGTGCGCTACCAGGGTGGAGCCAACGCCGGCCACACCGTCGTCAAGGGCGACGACGAGTTCGTGCTCCACCAGATCCCCTCGGGCATCCTGCACCCCAGGCCGCTGTGCGTCATCGGCAACGGCGTGGTGCTGGACCCCGAGACCCTGCTGGCCGAGATCGAGGCGCTCGAGCGCCGGGGTGTCAAAGTCAACGGCCGGCTCCGGGTCTCGTACCGGGCGCATTTGGTGCTCCCCTATCACAAGCTCCTGGATCAAGCCTCCGAGCGGCACCAGAAGCTGGGGACCACGGGGCGGGGCATCGGGCCGGCCTACGAGGACAAGATCGGGCGCCGGGGTATCCGCGTCGGTGAGCTGCTGAACCTGGACCGCGCCCAGGCCCTCGTGGCCGAGCGGGTCGAGCGCGCCAACCAGCTGCTGGCACTGCTGGGCGGGTCCCAACGCGCCGCCGTGGGAGAGCATCAGGACCTGCTGGCGCGCCTGGCGCCGCGCCTCTTGCCGCTGGCGGCCGACACCGGCCGGCTGGCCTACGACGCGCTGCGCGAAGGCCGGAAAGTGCTGCTGGAGGGCGCTCAGGGCGCTCTGCTGGACGTGGACCACGGGACCTACCCGTTCGTGACCTCGTCGAACACCACGGCGGGCGGCGCCGCCGTCGGCGCGGGTATCGGTCCCACGGCGATTGACGCCGTCCTGGGCGTGGTGAAGGCCTACACCACGAGGGTCGGCAACGGGCCGCTGCCCACCGAGGCGGACGCCGCGCAGGCGGAAAAACTCCGCTCCCTGGGCGCGGAGTACGGCGCCACCACCGGGCGGCCCCGCCGCTGCGGCTGGTTCGACGCCGTGGTGGTGCGCTACGCCGTCCGGATCAACGGGATCACCGACCTTGCCGTGACCAAGCTGGACGTGCTCGATACGTTCGCCCGCGTTCCGGTGTGCGTGGGCTATCGGATTGACGGCGCGGTGGTGGACGACATGCCCGCCGGCGCCCACCAGCTCGAGTGCTTGGAGCCGGTGTACGAGACGCTGGAAGGCTGGTGCCGGTCCACCAGTGCGGCCCGTCGCCTGGCCGACCTACCGCCACAGGCCCGGGCGTATCTGGATCGGATCCAGGATCTCGTGCAGGTCCCCATTGCCTACGTGAGTGTTGGGCACCGGAGGGATCAGATCATTACGTAGGGCAGAAGGGGCAGAAGACCCCTCCTGCCCCTTGAAGGGTGGAGTGGGGAGGAAAAGACACCCCCCTAAGGCCTTGCGACCTTAGGGGGGCCCGCCTGCCACACACTTTGCGCCCTAGAACCAAGTGCGGGCAAGGCGTCGCTCCGTGAAGGCATCCGGGATCGCAAGAAAACAACGCCCGGCGCTCCAGAGGGCACCGGGCGAAGAGGGGCGATCACTGCTGAAAGACTCTGACTTCTGGTCTCCCGGCAGCCGGGCCGTCCGCAGTGCGGATCCCTGGCTTTGCGCCCCGCCGTCGCCGACGGTTTGCCCTTGTCAGGAGCAACGACCGCAACTTAAGTCCCTCGGGTACGGCTGTCAAACGCAATGCGGCAGCAAAAGCGCAGGGGTCTGCGGCGCCTCCGGCCCTACAGCGAGTTGCTGATGATCGACCTGATGGACCTGAGTCCCCGCCGCCGCGCAGGCTCCTGGCGATAGGAGTAATACGTGTAGTAGCGGTCATGCCGAGGGCTCACGGCGTTGAGCACGGCGCCGGCGATGCGGGCACGGACCCGGCGAAGTTGCTCCAGGGCGCGCTGAGCGGCGGTTTCCTCGGTATCCCCGCTTCGGAGCACCAGGATCGCGGCATCGGCGCTCGAAGCCACCACGCTGGCGTCGGTCACGGGGAGCGTGGGTGGCGTGTCGATGATGATGTAGTGGTAATCGCGCCGGAGTCCGCTGATCAACGAGTGCATCGCGCTCGAGCCTAACAGCTCGGAGGGGTTCGGCGGGATCGAGCCGCTGGGAAGCACGTCCAGGCCGGGGGCCACCTCCGGTCGGATCGCCTCGCGCGCGGTGGCACGGCCCACCAGCACATCCGTGAGTCCGGGCTCTTGCACCAGAGCAAACGTACGGTGGATCAGCGGTCGCCGGAGGTCGCCGTCGATGAGCAGGGTTCGCTGGCCGCCCTGGGCCAGGGCCACGGCGAGGTTCACCGCTGTGGTGGATTTCCCTTCGCCCGGCCCCGGACTGGTGACCGACACGAACTGCAGCGGCTTCTCGGCGCCCACGAACGTCACGTTGGTCCGGAGGGCTCGGAAGGCTTCCGCCGCCGGCCGGTCGCCCGCCTGGCGCGTGACGACCGTGATCGGCGGCCGCTTGCCGTTGCCCGAGCGTGCCAGCTCGGGGTCGTACGGAATGAGCCCCAGCACCGGGATGCCGATCACCCGCTCCACGTCGCCGGCGTTCTTGATGGTTTGGTCCAGATACTCGAGGAAAAACGCCCCGCCCAGTCCCAGCAGCAGCCCCACGAGCATGCCCAGCACGACCTTCTGCCGCAACGTGGTGCCCACGCGAAAGGCGGGCGACGCCGGGTCCAGCAAGTTGATATACGGCCCAATGGTGGCCTCGACCAGCCGGGCCGACTCGTACTCCGTCAGCAAGTACCGATAGGTGTCATTGAGGATGCTGGCCTCCAGCTGGAGCTGCGCGATGCGCGATTCCTTGCCGGGAAAGGTCCGGAGCCGGGCCCGGCCACCGGCGATCCGCTGGTCCAGCGCCCGGCGGCGGGATTCGAGGCTTTCCAGGGCCGCGCCGACCGCGCTGCGGAGGGCCTGGTAGGCTTCGCGGATGCGCTGATTCAGCGCGTCCACCTGCGGGTTTCGCTCGCGCAACCCCAGCGCGCCCGCGGTGACGGTGCGTCGTTGCTCGTAGAGCGTGAGCAGGTTCTGGATCTGGAACCCCAGGGCCGGATTCTGCCCGATGTCCTGCACCGCAGCCAGCCGGTTCAACGTCTCGACCCCGATCGAGTCCGCTGCCTCGCCCAGGGCTTGCCGTAGCGTGACCATCTGTACCGCAAGCTGCTGGCGCTGCTGCTCCAGCGCCTGGATGGACTGGACCACCGCCTGCTCTTCGATGCTCAGGTCGGTGATCTGCTCGCCTTCTTTGAAGCGCTGCAGCTCGGCCAGCTTGTCGCGGTAGGACGAGTCTGCGTTCGCCAGCTGCTCGGCCACGTAGATCCGCTTCCGCGCGGCGATCTCCTGAGCCCGGCGCACGCCGTCCAACCGGAGCGCCACCGCCGCGGCGTTCAAGATCTGTGGGACCAGGGTCGGGTCGGTGCCGCCGAAGCTGATGTCCACGGCGTTGGTGCCTTCCCGCACGTTGTACGACAGCCCGCCGCTCACCCAGGCCGCGGCCTCTTCCGGCCGGTCCACCTGGAACTCCACGGTCCGAGCTTCCGCTGACGGGACCAGCCGCAGCGTGAACCCCGGCCCCACGATCGGCTCCCCCGCCAGTCCCTGCGCCACCATTGCCCCGGACGCGTCCCGCAGCTCGAAGCCGCCGGTGGGTTGCACCGTCAGCCGGTACGCCCCGGGGGGCGCCGCCCACTCCACGGCGACCGCGGCGAACAGGTCGCCCCGACGGAGACCCGGATCGTCCAGCTCGAGTTGCAGTGCCAGGTTGCGGACCACTTCGAGGGCCAGCTGTTGGGTGGTGAGGATCAAGGCCTCGGACAGCACCGGGTCGGTCTGCAACGCCAGCTCGTCCACCCGCATGCCCTCCAGCTGGGCGAAGACCTGCTTGGGCGAGGAGACCTGGACCGTGAGCCGCGACTGGTAGCGCGGCACCTGCTTTCGGGCCGAGTACCCGGCCCCGACGGTGACCAGCACCGTGAGGAGCGCCACCAGCCGCCAGTGGCGCGACACCACGCCCACCAGATCGCGCAGGTGAACCTCGCGCTGGTGCACGATCCGTCGCAGGGCTTCGGTGCCTTCTCTACGCGTGACAGCGTCCAACCCGTCTCCCAGGTGGTCGCGCGTGGGGGGAAGATAAGGTATCCGACCCGGCTCTGGAACGCAAATTGATGTGAAACTTGCCGTTATGAGATAGCGCAACTGCTTCGCGTTGTTGCGATCCCGGGAAGTGGCGGGGGACGGAACGGGGATGGAAGGGGTGGGCCCCGCGCGACCACCCCCTCCATCCCATCCCCTCGTCACCAGTTGGCGCCTTCCATCCCCCTCTATCCCCCGTCTATCTTCCCCGGTCCCTTTCGGTGCTCCGCATGGCCAACACAGCGGTAATGGACCGGCTGGTCTCGCTCGCCAAGCGCCGCGGCTTCGTGTTTCAGTCCTCCGAGATCTACGGCGGGCTGGGCTCGGTCTGGGATTACGGGCCGCTGGGGGTGGAGCTCAAGAAGAACCTCAAGGAGCGCTGGTGGCGCGCCATGGTGCACGAACGGGAGGACATCGAGGGGGTGGACGCGGCCATCCTCATGCATTCCAAGGTGTGGGAGGCCTCGGGTCACGTCGCGGGGTTCGCGGATCCGCTGGTTGACTGTAAGACCTGCAAGAACCGGTTCCGGGCGGACGACGAGCGCTTGAAGGGCACGCCCGGGACGCCGGAGGCGCGCTGCCCGGTGTGCGGCAACCAGGGCACGCTCACCGCGCCGCGGCTGTTCAACCTCATGTTCAAGACCTTCATGGGACCGGTTGAGGAAGAGGCGGCGGTGGTCTACCTTCGTCCCGAGACCGCCCAGGGCATCTACGTCAACTACCTCAACGTGCTCCAGTCGTCGCGCCAGAAGGTGCCGTTCGGCATCGCCCAGATCGGCAAGGCGTTTCGGAACGAGATCACGCCCGGCAATTTCATTTTCCGCACCCGCGAGTTCGAGCAGGCGGAGATGCAGTTCTTGGTGCGCCCGAGCGAGGACACCCGCTGGTTCGAGTATTGGCGCGAGCAGCGCCTCCAGTGGCACATCGGCCTGGGGATCACCCCGGCCAAGCTCCGGTTTCACCAGCACGGCCCGCAGGAGCTGGCGCACTATGCGAAGGCGGCGTTCGACATCGAGTACCAGTTTCCCTTCGGCTGGCAGGAATTCGAGGGCATCCACAACCGCACCGACTTCGATCTCTCCCGGCATCAGCAGGCGTCCGGCAAGAAGCTGGAGTACGTGGACACCGCGACCAACCAACGCTTCATCCCGTACATCATCGAAACCTCGATGGGAGTGGACCGGCTGATGCTGGTGGTGCTGGTGGATGGGTATCACGAGGAGACCGTCGAGGGCGAGCTGCGGGTGGTGCTGCGCCTGCATCCGGCGCTGGCTCCCATCAAGGCGGGCATCTTCCCGCTGGTGAACAAGGACGGGATGCCCGAGATGGCGCGGCGCCTGTACGATGATCTCCACCGGCGCTTCACGGTGTTCTTCGACCACGGCGGCTCGATTGGCCGGCGCTACCGCCGGCAGGACGAGGCCGGCACCCCCTTCGGCATCACGGTGGATGGGCAGAGCCTGACCGATCAGACGGTGACCGTGCGCGATCGGGACACGCTGGCGCAAGCGCGGGTCGGGGCCGACCGGCTGGTGGAATACCTTCGCGACCGCCTGGAGTCGTGAACCTCGCCCGGCTGGTCGAGCTCGGCGACGCGATGCACCAGGAGCTGGGCCGCGAGTACTACCTCACCGGCGCCGGGCTCAAGACCGAGCCCGCGTTCCAAGCCATCTACGATCGCTTCGCGGTGCTGGTCTCGGACGAGGCGCTGGAGACGGCCCGGGCCAGCGGGGTGGCGCCGCTGGTCGAATGGATCGTGGGGATCCGCATCGGGCGCCTGGTCGCGTCGCTGGAGGAAGGCCAGCTCCGCTGGGAGCAGGAGGCCGTGGTCCGGGGCGGCGGTCGCGAGGTGCCCTACTTACGGGTGCCCATCGAGTTGGCCAACGAGCCCGACCGGGCGACCCGGCTGGCGTTGGACGCCGCGCGGGCCCATCTGGTGGCGGGCGAGGTCACCCGGCTCCGCCGGGAGCGCTTCGCGCTGGAGCACGAGGCGGTGAAGCAGTTGGGGTACCGGGACTACGTCTCCGGCTCCGGCGCGCTGATGGGGATCGATCTCCCGGAGCTGGCCCGCGCCGGCGAGGCGTTTCTCGGCGCCAGCGAGGCGCTCTACCGGGATGCGCTGGGACGCCTGGTCAAACGTCGCCTGGGGGTACCCCTGGGACAGCTCGCCCGCGCGGATGTGGCGTGGGCCTTCCGGGCCGACGAGTACGACGCGGCGTTCCCCCTGGCGGCGTTGGTCGAGACCGCGGTGCGCCAGATGCGCGAGATGGGCATCGATGCCCACCAGGCCGGGCGGGTGCGGTTCGACACGGACGAGCGCGCGGGCAAGCAACCGCGCGCGTTTTGCGTCCCGGTGCGGGTACCGGAGGAGGTGTACCTGGTGCTGCGTCCCCGGGGCGGCCATAACGACTACCGGACCTTGTGGCACGAGCTGGGGCACGCGCTCCACTTCGCCTCGGTGGGCCCGGGCCGGTCGTTCACCGACCGCTGGCTGGGCGACAACTCGGTCACCGAAGGCTATGCCATGCTCTGGGATCACTTGACGCTGGACCCGAACTGGCTCGGGCGATACACCGGGCTCCGGTCGGCGCAAGTGCGAGACCTGCGTTTCGAGCTGCTGGTGCACGAGCTCTACGGCGTGCGGCGTTATGCGGCCAAGCTGGGCTACGAGATCGTCCTGCACGGGACCGGCCTGTCGAACGGGGGACCGGAGTACGCCCGGCGGTTGAGCGACGCGACCCTGTTCCGGTACGGAGAGGAGGACTATCTGCAGGACGTGGACCCGGGCTTCTACGCCGCGCGGTACCTGCGCGCCTGGCAGCTGGAAGCGGCGGTGTCCGCCGAGCTCACGCGACGCTTTGACCAAGACTGGTTCCGCAACCCCAGAGCGGGCGTGTTGGTGCAGCACTTGATGAGCCGCGGCCAGGCGGACCCGGCAGATCGGTTGGCCGCGGAGGTTACGGGAACGCCGCTGTCGTTCGGGCCGCTGCTCTCGCGGCTGGAGGCCGAGCTGCAGTAGTGTCGTGAGTCAGATGAGCGCGCCGGTGGGTCTCGGAGGACGCGTTAGTGCCCCGGCCGTGCGCTCCGCTGCGCCGCGTGCGGTAGCACTACAGCGACCGGAGGGACCCACCGGCGCACTCATCTGACTCACGACACCAGAGACCCTCTCCCTCACGGAGGACCCGGGGCGGAAGACGCGGTCCGGGCCGGTGGCGGCGTTCCTCCAGATGGCGGGGCCGCGGTGGGCCTGGATAGGCGCCTGGGTCGCCTTCGTGGCAATCGCGATCATGTTCTACTACTCCGTCGTCGCGGGGTGGACCCTCCGCTACGTCGGGGCGGCCTTGTTTGGGCAGGTCCCGGGCGAGGAGCCGGGGGCGTTCTGGAGGGCGTATACCGGTTCGTGGTGGCCGGTCCTGACGCACGGGATCTCCATGGCCCTGGGCGTGTGGGTGGTGGCGCGCGGGGTCAGGGCGATCGAGCGGGTGGCGAAGGTCATGATGCCCACGCTGATCCTGCTGGTGATCGTGATGGCCCTTCGCGCGGTCACGCTCCCGGGTGCGGGGGAAGGGCTCCGGTATCTGTTCACCGTGGATTGGGCCGGGCTGGCCAACGCCAACCTCTGGGTGCAGGCTCTGACGCAGAACGCCTGGGATACCGGGGCGGGGTGGGGACTGGTGCTGTGTTACGCCGCGTACCTGCGGCAGCGCGAGGACACGGCGCTCAACGCGGTCATGCTGCCGGCCGCCAACAACCTGGTCTCCCTGTTTTCCGGGGTCATGGTCCTCTGCACCGTGTTCGCCGTGGTGCCGCAGCTGGTGGCGAACCTGGCCGCGCAGCCGGAGGCGCTGAGTGCCTATCCGGCGCTGGCGGATGCGGTCCGGTCCGGGCGGCAGCTCACGCCGGAGCTGATCGAGCAGACCATCTTCGGGGCCGGCAACGAGGGGCTCACGTTCATCTGGATGCCGCAGCTGTTCGCGCGGGTCCCCCTCGGTCGAGTGTTCATGGTGCTGTTCTTCACGGCGCTCGCGTTCGCGGCGTTTACCAGCCTGATCTCGATGATCGAGCTGGCGACCCGGGTGGCGCTGGATGCGGGCGTGGAGCGGGCCCGGGCGATTCGCTGGGTGGGCGCCATCGGGTTCTTGCTGGGGCTGCCGTCGGCCCGGTCGCTCGACGTGCTGCACAACCAGGACTGGGTCTGGGGCGTGGGACTCATGGTGTCGGGCCTGTTCTTCGCCCTCGCGGTGATCGCGTCGGGGGTGCGGCGCTTCCGGGATGAGCAGCTCAACCACGCGGATTCCGACATCCGGCTCGGGCGCTGGTGGGACGTGATCATCGCCGTCGTGGTCCCGCTGGAGGCCCTGATCCTGCTGGTCTGGTGGCTGGTGCAGGCGCGGGGTTGGGATCCCGCGGGGTGGCTGAACCCCTTCGGCGTGGAGAACGTGGGGACCATCCTGCTCCAGTGGGGCGTGGTGTTGCTCGCGCTGGTGGCGCTCAACGGCTGGATGGTGCGGCGCATCCGGCGCACGCCGTCTCCTGCGGACCTCCCACGACCGCCGGCCAGCGTGCCATGAGACGGCGATGAGAGCGCAGGCGATGCGAGCGGGCGCGGGTCCCTGGAGCGCGCGTCGGTGAAGCGCGCGCCATGAAACGCTGTTCGTCTGCGGCGCGCGCGGAACTGCAGCGCGCGAAGGGGACCCGCGCCCGCTCGCATCGCCTGCGCACATCGTTCCATTAGTCACCTATGGACCTCCGCGACTTCCGCGCGATGGTGGACCGTATGGTGACGGAAATGCCGCCCAAGTACCTGGACGGCGTGTTCGCGATCGAGGTGAGTCCCAAGACGGTCCGGCATCCGGTCTATCCCTCGGTGTTCACCATGGGTGAGTGCATCCCCGTGGAGGCGGCCGAGGATCCTCCGCCGTCGCGGGTAGTGCTGTATCACGGGTCGTTCCAGGAGCTGGCGCGGGAGCGGCGCGACTTCGACTGGCGCGCGGAGGCTTGGGAAACGTTGACCCACGAGCTGCGGCATCACCTGGAGTGGCGCGCGCGCTCGGGCGAACTGGACGCGTACGACTGGGCGGCGGAGCAGAATTTCCGGCGTCAGGAGGGGCAGCCCTACGATCCCCTCTTCTATCTCTCCGGCGAGCGCGTGGCTGACGGCGTCTACTGTGTGGACGACGACCTCTTCTTCGATCGTGAGGTGAAGCGCTCCGCGCCCGAGCGGGTGGAGATCGAGTGGCACGGGCAGACCTTTCGCTCGGAGCCGCCGCCCCGTCCGCTGCCGCTCTACCTCGCGCTGGACGGACTCGATCCCGCGCCCGTGGGCGAGGCGTTCGTCGTGCTCCGCCGCAAGCCGGGGGTGCTGGATCTGTTCCGTCGAGCCCACCCGCCCACCACCGAGCGTGTCCGTGTCCGGCGCGGCTGAGCGCTCGGTGCTGATCCTGGCCCGCGATCTCTTCTTCCGGGCCAAGCTCGAGGC